>JBPYDX010000288.1:0-10568 GCA_051986115.1 Candidatus Eremiobacteraceae bacterium | reverse complement strand
GGTTGCGCCCAATCCGCGAGCTAGCGTTTATTAAATACGGCCACGGCGAAGGGCTCGAACTCGGCGCGCTAGCCACGTTGACCGACGTCGCTGAGAGTGCGATCGTGCAGCAACATTACCCGGCGCTAGCGCAGGCAGCCGCTGTGATCTCTACGCCGCAGTTGCGCAACATGGGTACGATCGGTGGCAACGTTTGTCTGGATACGCGCTGCAATTACTACAACCAGAACCTGGACTGGCGCCAAGCGCTCGGGTATTGCATGAAAAAAGATGGCGATGTTTGCCGCGTGGCGCTGAGCAGCCCGAAATGCGTTGCCGTCAATTCCTCAGACACCGCTCCGGTTTTGCAGGCCTTTGGTGCGCGCTTACGCCTTGCTGGGCCGGCGGGCGAACGCGAAGTCTCGATCGCCGACTTCTATCTCAACGACGGCATGCGCGCCTGGGCAAAGCAACCTGGCGAAATTGTGACACATATTCTTGTACCCAAGCCAGCAGCAAGGGCGCGCAGTGCCTACCGTAAACTCAGGCTGCGCAATTCGTTCGATTTTCCAATTTTGGGGATAGCAGTCGCCGTCGAGCTCGACAACACGTCCGTCTGCACGAGCGCGCGCGTCGTGCTCAATGCAGTTGCCTCAAAACCAATGGAAGTTCCGGCCGCTGCGGCAGTGCTCGTCGGCAGCAAGCTGGAACCTCAAGCGCTCAGCGACGCCGCAGATGCAGTCTACGCTTTGGGCAAGCCACTCGACAACACGAGCGGTTCGATCCCATACCGCAAGCGCATGTTACGGGTCTTTGCTCGCCGCACACTCGAAGCGTGCGCTTAATCTGAACCACCCAGCGCGTAAGACCGAAGTTACCATCCCAGCTGGTGATGTCGAGCTTGCAGCGACGTGGAAGGTTCCAGATGGCGCGCAAGGCGTGGTCGCATTTGCACACGGCAGCGGAAGCAGCCGGCACAGCGTTCGCAACCAGTTTGTGGCAAATGTTTTGTACGACGCGAAGCTTGCCACCCTGCTGCTCGATTTGCTTACACCGCCAGAAGAAGAACACGACAGGCACACCAACTCGCTTCGCTTCGATGTAGCCTTTCTAGCCGCCCGGCTCGGATACGGCCTGCAGTGGTGTCTTGGCAGCGCTGACAGCGGTAATCTACCGATCGGCCTCTTCGGAGCGAGTACCGGCGCCGCCGCAGCACTCGTCGTTGCGGCGCACAGACCATCTGACGTGCGAGCTGTTGTGTCGCGCGGTGGCCGGGTCGATATGGCCGCAGACGCGCTGCCTGCGGTGCAGGCGCCGACCTTGTTCGTTGTCGGAAGCAACGATCGGCAAGTCGTTGAGCTCAACGGAGCAGCGGCGCGCAGGCTGCGATGCGAACACGAAATGGTCATCATTCCTAAAGCGTCGCATCTCTTTGAGGAGCCTGGCGCGCTCGAGCAAGTCGCAGACCTTGCTCGCGATTGGTTCAGGCGCTACTTAGTAGGTTCTTAACGACCTCACCGCCTTTTATCACAAGCACGATGCGCGAGAGATCATCAAGCACACTCGGGTCGGCCAGTGGATCGCCTTTAACAGCGATAACATCGGCGAGCTTGCCCGCCTGCACCGTGCCTAAGCGGTCTTCAAGTCGCATGATGCGAGCGTTGCCTTGGGTTGCGCATTGAATCGCGCGTAGCGGCGAAAGGATCTTTGCCTTGAGCACGATCTCAAGCCCCCGGCGATCTTGTCGAGGACCAAGCAGATCGGATCCGGATCCCAAGAGTACGCCCGCAGCTTCGGCGATGCGCACTGCTTGTGCCATACTTTGCTCGCAGCCGGCGATGCGCGGAACCACACTCTCAGGCAAGCCCCATTTTTTGTACTCGTGCTCCATGAGATAGCACACGGCAAGCGTCGGGTCGAGCGCAGCACCAGCTTTTGCCATCGCTGCGGCGGTTGCTTCGTCAAGCAGCGTGCCGTGTTCAAAACACTCGAGCCCTGCTTCCAGGCCGTTGCGAATCGATCGCACGTTATGCGCGTGTCCGGACACGTACGTATCGCGCGCTCTTGCTTCGTGGACGGCAGCTTTGAGCTCATCGACAGTCAGCTGCGTATCTTCTAAGCGATCTGTGGTTGAAACAACGCCGCCGCTTATAAATACTTTGAGTTGCGTCGCTCCACGACGGAAATTCAGACGTGCTTGATTGCGCACCGCGTCGGGGCCATCACACACTGCGATGAGCTGCACTAAACCTGGAATAGCGACTTGTTGATCGTACACGCAAAACGGTCCGGATATATGACCATGACCGCCCGTTTGCACGATTGCGGGGCCTGACGGGTATACCCGCGGCCCACGCACCGCTCCTGAGGCAATGGCTCGCACGACACCGCCATCGACGCCGCACATGTCGCGGACGGTCGTGAAGCCTGCATCAAGACACAGATTGCAATTCTCAAACGTTCGCGCGGCAATTTCAGCAGCGGAAACCAGCCCAGGATTCCCTTCGGCCGCAAAATCATAGGCCAAGCCAAGGTGCGCGTGTGCATCGATTAGGCCGGGCAGCACCGTCAGCCCGCTCAAGTCGAAAACTTCGGCGTCCTCCCTTCGGTTGGGAGCCTTGCTCGCAACCTCCGCAATAGTATCGCCCTCGACAACGATAGTTGCTTTATCGCGTGGCTGCGCCCCGGTTCCATCGATAAGCATGCCGTCTCGCAAAACGAGCGTCATGACGGCTCTCCCACAAAAGCATCGGCTTCGATCTCCACCAGCATCTCTGGTTTCACTAGCTGTTTGACTTCAACGACAGTCGCCGCTGGTCGTATCGTGCCGAACACCTCCCCGTGCACTCGACCAACTGATTCCCATTGTGTCATGTCGGTGATAAAAATTCTGGTGCGCACGACGTCGCTGAGCTGCGCGCCGGCTTTTCTGAGCGCTTGTTCGATTATTTGCAGCGCGCGGGTGGTTTGTGCTTGCGCCCCGCCCACGACGTTGCCTGAATCATCGATGCCGGTTGTGCCGGCGACGTAAACGTGATTTCCGACGCGGACGGCTCGGGAATACCCGACGACCGACTCCCATTGCGCGTTCGATGAAATGCGCAGGCGCTCCATAGTGAACGTTACCTCCATAAGCGCGTAAGCAAGAGAAAGGCGACAACCAGAGTCACGAGCGATCTCGCGTGGCGATCTTCATCAGTAATTCATCATCAGACAGCGTCGCAAGCTCGCCATGAAGCTTCGGGCGCACAACTGCGGCAATTTTTGCTGCTGTCGTCTGAGCCGCAGCAGGTTCAAGGGTTGCCTTGCGGGCAACGTAGCGGTCGACGAGCAAAAGCTCGTCTGTAGAAAGACCAGCAAGCGCGTCCGATCCGATTGCGCTTGAATCTTTGGTTGTAGAACGCAGCCACGAACCGGGTGTTGTCACTTCCAAAGCCCGATCGCGCACGACAATAGTCCCGGCAGCATAATCACCCAAGCGTTTGTTCTCTGACGATAAGAGCATGCTCACAACCGACATTGCATAGAAGCCTATCGTCGCTTCAAGCACGCGCACGAGATTGCGCAGACTAGAATCAAGCAGCTCTATAGGGTAGCCGCCGTCGCGCACGACCCGAATGCCAACCAATCTCTTCCCCGGTGTTTGGCCGTTCCATACTGCTTCGAAAACAATAAAATATCCAAAAAAAATGCTAAAGACAATCAGCACACCGACCGCGATAAGGGTCGACAACAGCCAGTGCTGGTTGAGGTGTGCTTCTCGTGCGAGAACCGTTGCTTTTGGTGTCGCTAGTGAAACCGCAAAGACGAACACAAAAAAAGTAACGCCTTGAATCATCAGATCTATAAGCAACGCGAGAAAGCGGCTGCCCAGCCCAGCCAGCTCGTAAGAGAACGCGATTGCCTCAGGGGTCCGTACCGTTATCGATCGTTCCAAGCGCTATGCTCCGCACATCGATAGAAAGGTCCGTCGCTGTATGTGCTGAGAAGTTGACGGCGTGCGGCAAGCTACCTTCGTGGAGCAACGGCAAAGCGGCTGGCAGCGCCTTGAAGACCTTTTGAAAAAGGCCGAAAGGGGTTTGCGCAGGCTCGACCCTGATGAGGTTTCCGAACTGGGCCGGCTCTATCGTTGGGTCACCTCGGACCTCGCCTTTGCAAGCGCACGCAAGTATGACCCGACGTTGCAGGCCTATCTCAACCGCCTAACCGCGCGCGCTCACGCCGTCGTTTACAGCGGTGCAAGCGAGAGCGGCCCGCAACGCATCTTCCGTTTTTACGCCAGCACATTTCCGCGGGAAGTTTGGAATTCGCGCTGGCCGATGCTTCTCAGCGTCGCGCTCTTCCTCGTGCCGGCTGTGGTCGCGTACTATCTAATTCACCTTCAACCACTCGACGCGTATGCATTATTGCCCGATCAAGTCCTCGGTCCAATCCACAAGGGTTTACATGCGACAAACTTCGAGCCGTTAGAAAAAATTCTCGGCGCGCCCGCGCTGTCGGCTTTTATCATGACGCATAACATACAAATTGCAATTTTGGCTTTTGCCGGCGGCCTCACCCTAGGCCTGGTCACGGTCTATCTCATTGTCGGCAATGGATTGTTACTGGGAGGCCTTGCATCCTTATACCAAAACGCGGGTTTCGGTCGCGACTTTTGGGCGACCGTTCTTCCCCACGGCGTCATCGAGCTGACCGCCGTTCAAATCGCTGCGGGTGCCGGGCTATTGCTCGCCGCTGCCATCTTAGTGCCGGGCCGCTTGCGGCGGCGCGACGCATTGCAACGAAATGCGAGGCGCGCCGGCGTGCTCATCGTCGGGGTTGCCTCAATGCTCGTCGTCGCAGGGCTCATCGAGGGATTTTTTTCGCCGCAGAATTTTCCGCAGTCAGTGCGCCTGGTATTTGGGGCTGCGACTGCTGTGGCCTTGGTGCTATATTTTACGATTCCGAATTTTATGAAGGCGCCTACAACAAGCTCGCCGTCTTGATCTCGACGTACGCGTTGATGAGTGAAACCGTCAGCGCTTTGGCAGGTACGTCGATAACAATGACGCCACGCTGCGCCAACACTGCTGCGGCTTTACGCCGCTCTATATTGAGTTGCGCTGCGACGCTCGCCTGGTAAGCTTGCGCCGGCGTTTGCGCCCCTTCCGCAAGCGCTTGCGAGACAGCCTCATCGTTCATTAAGACACACACCGCCAAATGGCGGGGCGTCAGCAACGCGAGATTACTCAGCGTCGCCTGCGAGGCCACCGGATCGAACATATCGGTGAAGAAGATGACTAAGCTGCGCTTGGGCTGGCGTCTGCGCAAATACGTAAATGCGCGAGCGTAATCTGCTTCTTCGAAGCGTGGTTCGAGATCGTAGATGCGTTGCGTCATGCCGCTTGCGTGCACTGCCCCCGCCCTGGGAGGGATGTGCTCGAGCCCATCAGTTGCAAAGGCCATAAGGCCAACCTTGTCGTCAGCCAGCGAAGCAATGTAGGCAACAGACAGCGCCGAGGTGATCGCATAGTCAAATTTTCGTTGATCGCCTAGACGTGGCGTCATCAGCCTGCCTGCATCGAGCACCAGCATCACGGTCTGGCTGCGCTCGACATCAAATTGCTCAACCATCAACTTTGCGCGCTTAGCCGTGGCCTTCCAATTAATCGAACGAAATTCGTCGTCAGGAGTCCACTCGCGCAGCGAGTCAAACTCGCCGCCTTTGCCTCGCAGTCGCATTTTTCGGAAGCCCGCTTCAATGAGTCGTCCTCGCCGCGCAAGCTCGCCATAGCGCTCAACGAGCGAGAGGTCGGGAAATATCCGTATGTCTTTTTCGCAACGCACGCGCCAGCGGCGCGCGATAAATCCGACTGAATTGGTGATCGTCACATACAGGGGACCCAATTGCGCCGGCCCCCGCAGGCGGGGGAGAACGGCAAGCTCGGCGATCGCTCGTCTGCCCGCACCGGCCGAACCGGCCAGCGGCGCTTCAGGGAATTGAAGTGCATCGATAGGCGTGTCAAGGATTTTATAGTTCACACCGATTCGGCTTGCATTTTCTACTGCGTAACGCAAATGCGCCGGCTTGCGCAGCGCCAGATGTTCTGTAGGCTCCCGTGAAACCTTGACGGTCTGTTTTCCAGGACCAAGTACAACGTCAGCAATGAGTAAGCCAACAAAGCTGGCACCGCCCGCGATCGCGAAGTCAATCGCTACGTGGGAGAACGTTCCCAGTGCGGTGAGAACCGCAACGAACGCAAGCGCCCACGCAAAGCGCAGCGTAATCCACGGAAAAGCAGGTGTGTAGGACGACACAGTTGTTTAAGTGCTCTCTGGCACCGCTTGCAGCTCTTGCGTCGCTTCTTTTGGTACGGCAACCGAATCTAAAATGCGGGCCAAGACAATATCCGCATTCACGCCTTCGACTTCGGCTTCAGGACGGACGATCAAGCGGTGCGCCAACACGAGTGGCGCCACCGATTTGACGTCATCTGGGGTAGCGAACTCACGGTTATCGATCGCTGCGCTTGCTTGCGCTGCGATGAGTAAGTGCAATCCCGCGCGCGGACTTGCTCCTAAGCTTAGTTCACCTGACGACCGGGTGCGCGCGACGATGTCGTAGATGTAGCGGCGCAAGCTCGGGGAAACATGGATATTACGCACCTCACGGCGCACCCCACTTACCTCATCGGCGGTTGCTATTGGGCCAAGCCCGGCACGTTCCAAAAATCGCGCGTCGAAACCGGCGGCCGCCCGACCGAGCAAATCGATTTCCTGGTCGGTGGTTGGATACTGCGTTTTTGATTTCACCATGAAGCGGTCGATCTGCGCCTCTGGTAAAGGATAGGTTCCTTCGTATTCGATCGGATTTTGCGTCGCGCACACCATAAAGAGCGCAGGCAATGGGAATGAGACGCCGTCGATCGTCACTTGGCGCTCCTCCATTCCCTCCAGCAACGCAGCTTGCGTTTTTGGGGGCGTACGATTGATCTCGTCGGCCAGCAGCAAGTTGGTAAAAATTGGACCTTGTCGCGTTGAGAACTGACCGCTTTGAGGATTGAAAATAGTCGTGCCTACCACATCGGAAGGCATGAGGTCAGGCGTGAACTGGATCCGACGAAAATCTGCGGCAAGTAGCAGCGCAAGCGCACGCACGAGCAAGGTCTTCGCCGTACCCGGTACACCCTCGATGAGAACGTGGCCCTCACCAAAGAGCGCGAGCTCGAGAGCAAAAATCGTGTCGTCTTGACCGACGACCGCTTTACGCAGACCGGCGTGGAGCCGACCGGCGAGGTTCGATGCGATCGAATCCATCGATGCCGAATTCCTTTCGTAGCGAGCGTGAGAGTGACGCGGCGCGCATGAGCTCCGCCGTCGTCGGATTTTCATAGCCGGCCAAGCGCTCGAGCGCAATGATGTCGTCCGCACGTCGATCACCGCTTTCGCTGCCTCGAACGCGAGCGGCGATTTTGGAAGCCGGCGTTGCATCCGGCAAGCCGACGGCTCGCGCTGCACTGTGCAAACCGCTTTCGGCGAGGTCGCGCACAGCTTTGCGCGTAGCGTGTCCACGTTGCAGCAAAGCTGCCATCGAAACGAGATATTCATGCGACGTTCGTTCGTCGTTTTGCGGCAACCGAGCCGTCGGCCCGAATCGCCATGCCGCACCGATAAGTAAGAGCAGCGCTGTAAAACAAACGATTCCAAGTGCAATTTTTAGAGGCTGCGGCAAAATCGTCCACCACGTATCGCCGGATTGGAACCCATGCGACCACTCTTCAAAAGCAACCGTTCCGCCAGACAACCCTTGAGCCGCGAGGTTGTAAGCTAATCTGGCGTTATCGCCCTTGGCGATATTGCTGTTTTGGAAAAGAGACTCGTCAGTGACGACGATGACGCTCCCCTTGCCGAACGGATACTCACCGACGACCGTACCTCGCGCGTCCGCCACGAGCGGTGTGACTCTAAAATTCCCAGAAAATGGAATGCGCAGATTACTCTTTCCAAAGAGCGTGTGCACGCCTTCGGTGAGCGGCAACGTAACGATTGCGACGGCGCCGTCTTTTTGTGGCCCAACGCTTGCGACGCCCGGAATCGCGAGCGGAGCATCCGAAACGGCGTGAATCAAACCGCTTGATACACCGGAAACGTTTGCGTCTGCGGCATCAACAAGCCATATGAGCCTGCCGCCGGCAGCTACCCATTTTCGCAGCGCGTCAATGTCTGCAGCCGCATACAGGCTAACTTGTTCTCCTACGCCGGCACGCGCCACGGCGTCATTGACATTGTTGGCGAGGATAAGCGTGCTGACAGCATCGGTTAAGAATGCGGGTCTTCGCGTGTAACGATCGACTGCAATGCCCTCGCGGCGCAAGAGATCGTACCACGCTCGATAACCGCCACTTTGAAAATCGTAACTCGACATCGTATCGTAATGCTCGGCAGCGGTCTTATGCGCATGATAGTCGAGCAATCCAATTGCAATAAAACACAGCACAACTGCGAGAGCAACGGCGGCTTCAGTACTTCGCAGCGATCGCATGAACTTCATGAGGCTAACAGGGGCCGCAGCGATTGGTAAGCGGCTTGCGCGGTTGTCCAGTCAGACTGCGACACCGGCTGCTCGGCAAAGGCTGCCAGCACAAACCTTTGGGCCAGCGTATCGAAAGCGGGACTAGCCGCAAATATGGTGCGCCGCACCGCGCGACGGTATTCACCCGGTGTTAGCGAGCTATCATAAGCAAGAACGCCGCGTCGGTCAAACGCCGCCAAGCTTGCCTGAAAGAGCAATGCAATGGCCATTGCATAGCGCCCTTGTGCTGCTGCTGCAAGCCCGCGATCGTAGAGCGCCTCCGGGTCAAGCGGTGGCGCTAGCTCAGTTCCTTCGTTGACCTGCGATCGGCGAGGACGCCCCGCCACAATCGCCACGAAGACGTACACAAGATATGCCGCCAGCGCTGCGAGCAACAAGATGAGCGTAACCGCAACGATCTGCCCGATGAACGGCACTGAAGCGGTGGCGCCAAATACCGCACGAACGATTCGTGCAACGAGTTTTCCTAGCCATTCCAAAAAGCGTTGCCACAAAGTAGGCTGCGGCGTGGGGGCCGCGCCCGAGCTAGTCACCGCGTACGATCTTTGTGCGAGTATGCTGGCTATTTGCGCAGCCGGGTCTTGCGCTGGCGGGCGCGCACTCTGGTCGGATTGTGCGACGGAGCGCAGTGAGCTGGCAAGCAGCGTGAGGTCAGCGGCTTGCGTGCGGCCGGTTTTCTCGCTGCGAATTCGACGCAGCTCTATTTGTAGCCATCCGTTAAGCGAGGGCGACGATGCGACACCGCTGCGCTCATCGGGAAGCTCAATATCAGGAATGCTAACGTTACTTTTAGGATACTGGCGCGCCAGAGAAGCTGCATCGTCGAGGGCGCTGGCCGCTTGCGTCAGTGCTTGATCGAAAGAGCTTGCCGCCACCGCTTGCGATGCAGTCTGCAAAAGAACAAAGATAAGAAGAATAAACGACACCACTGCGACGACCGCGCGCTGCGCGGTCACGGAGCTGAGGGCAGTTGTTGGGCGGGTGAGAATTGGCTGACCAGCATTTCTAAATCGTAGCCTTCGCGCCGGATGCGAATATCGTAGTAGAAGACGGCGGCAACCACCAAAGCAAACGGCGTGAAGAACAGTGACGTCAGGCCGGCCGCAATAAAGTAGAGCGCGGGCATCTTAAAAACAAATGCCAACACCATGCCCACCCCAACGCCGATGAGCGACGCGCCATAATAGATGCCCGCAAGTGCCAAAGCGACAACCACGCCGCGCCACATTTGACCAGCGCCAAACATGCGCGAAAAGGCATGCAAAAAAGCGTCCACCGGACCGGTCTTTTCAATAACGACCGCAATGAACGACATCGCAGACGTCAAGTACAGTACGACTGCGACGGCCATTGCCGCGAGGATCGCAACGATGAACAGCAGCACAAAGAAGAAGCCAAAAAAGCTAGCCATTTTGGAGAGCAACGCACCGATGCCGGCCCCCACTGCAAAAATCACGATGGTAAAAAGCAGAAGAACGAATGCGACGATCATCCACAGCAACCATAGGAGAATAATGGAAAGCCAGCGCCGCAGCGCGTAGCGAAAGCTGTCACTAAATTGCACAGGCAGGCCCAAATAAGCGCGCGATACAGCCGTTACCACCGCGCCGTACGTCAGTGGTAAGCCGATAAACAAAACCGCAAGCTGCACGCCCACCCAGGAATCCGAAGCTGTCAGGGATTCAAGTTTGGCCAGATCTGGAGGTTGTTGCGGATGTTGGAGTATCGTGAAATACATATCCAACATGCCACGCGTTTGAAAATAGGAAGCGAGAAGACTGGGCACCATAATGATAGCCACAAGCGCGGTCATGGTGACAATGTTCTTAAAATACAGATTGAACGCGCGATCCAATAACTCGCCAATAGACAGAGGCCGAAGATTCAAAGCAGCTTGGGAACTTGCTTGCGCATCCAGCGAGGGGGGCAACGTGCCTTCTGGCGCCACTTGATACACCAACCGTGACGAAAGAGATGTACGAGCGGGCTTCTTGGGGGTTGCCGCGCCCTCCTGGAA
>JBPYDX010000287.1:0-8132 GCA_051986115.1 Candidatus Eremiobacteraceae bacterium | reverse complement strand
GTGCAAGAAACGACGTGGGCGACGCCTTTATTGCTGGGCAGATCCGCGCGAGGCTCGCGACCTTGGATCCGGCAACCGTGTCGCTGATAAAAATTGGCGTGCAAAACCGCGCGGTTACCCTTGACGGTCAAGTGCACTCTCGCCAGGAACGCTTAGCAATCGACAACGCGGCCCGAAGCGTCTCGGGCGTCACTCGCGTTGACGATCATCTCGTCGTCAATCCCAAAGCGCCCACGGCGCAAGAAATTGAAAGCGATCTCGAATTGCAAGCTAAAGTCAAAACTGCGTTGACCGAGCAGACCGGCGTGAACGCCATGAAAGTTCAGGTGAGCGCGCACTCAGGAGTTGTCGATCTCGAAGGAACTGTGCCCACGCCAGCTATTCACACGGTTGAAGTCCAAACGGCTCGCAGTGTTCCAGGCGTGCGCCGGGTTCTCGATCATCTTCGCAATGCAAGGTGAGCGTCTGGGCGTAGCGGAACAGCGAACCTCCACTGTTAAGGAAGATATCACCGGATGCGCTATGGCATACTGTCAGACATCCACTCGAATTTTGACGCGTTGACAGCCGTCATCCGAGAACTCGACGGCCTGGGGATGGATCAGCTTGTGTGCTTGGGCGACATCGTCGGCTACGGGCCAAGCCCCAATGAGTGTTGCGATCTCCTGCGCGAACGCAAGTGCATCGCGATTGCCGGAAACCACGATGAGGCGGCGGTGTCAAACGAGGATGCTGACACGTTTAACGCGCTCGCGCAAAAAGCCATCGCCTGGACGCGGGAGCAGCTGACGCCGGCCAATCGAGAATATTTGCGCGAGCTCCCGCGCGAGTATCGATTCTCCTCGTTCGTGATCGTGCACGGCGCCCCGATCTTTCATTTCGATTACATTTTGAATTTAGAGGACGCGCGCGCGGCTTTCGACCGCGTTACGGCTCCGGTGACCTTCATCGGTCACACGCACGTGGCCGAGGTGTATTTCCAAGATAGCTCGGGGCGCACGTTTCGTCAAAAACTGTCAGGTGGTGGAAAGGTTGACGTCGCCAGCGGATATCGTTACATCATCAACCCAGGCAGCGTTGGCCAACCCCGCGATCGCAATCCGCAAGCCTCTTTTGCCTTCTTCGACGATTCAACCAGCGTCATCGAGGTGCGCCGCGAGACCTACGATGTAATGCGGGTGCGCGAGCGCATGGAGAGTGCAAAGTTGCCGGCGCAGCTGGGCGACCGCCTATCCATCGGCTACTGATTGATGGGTGACGCAAATCGTTCAACCACGAGCGCGCTGCGGGATGACCGTCGGTGTTTTGCGTGCGGACCAGAGAATGAAGACGGACTGCAATTACGCTTCACGTATGGTGACGGGACAGCAACAACAACCTTCGTTCCCCAACAGCGGTTTGCAGGATGGACGACAATCCTTCATGGTGGCATCATCGCGACGTTACTTGATGAGGCGATGGCGCACGCGGCGTTTGCTGCGGGCATTCGCGCCGTAACCGGAAAACTGGAAATCCGGTTTCGCAAAGCAGCCCCCATGGGAACGCCGCTTGTCGCACACGGCTGGCTGGAAGGACGACGGGGACGCATGCTCTCGCTGCAAGCGACGGTGAGCGCTCCAGACGGAACGCTGTATGCCGAAGCAAACGGGAGGTTCGTCGCGGATGACAGCGAGAGGAACTGACTCGCGGGCCGGCACGAAGACGATTACTTCGAACCGTAAGGCTTTCCACGACTACACCATTTTTGACACGTTTGAAGCGGGGCTCGTTCTGACAGGCACCGAGGTCAAAAGCATGCGAGCCGCGGGATGCTCCTTGGTCGATGGCTTCGTTCGCATCAAAGACGGAGAGGCGTGGCTGGTCAACGTCCACATCGCACCGTACGAACAAGGAACGTTTTTCTCGCAGCACGATCCGCGCCGAGACCGCAAGCTCTTACTGCATGCCGGGGAGCTGCGGCGCCTCATCGGCAAGCTGCAAGAAAAGGGATTAACGTTGTTGCCGCTACGCGTGTACTTTAAAAAAAATAGGGTGAAGGTTGAACTAGGTCTGGCACGTGGCAAAAAACTCCATGACAAGCGTGATGCAATCCGCGAGCGCGAGGTCCGCCGCGAAATCGAACGGGCGACGCGCGGTCACTAAAGCAAGCGCGGGCGCCGATGCGACGATGCAAACGCGCTTTGCGCGCGCTTGCCGCATGCTGGATATTCCGCTTGGAGCCGAGCCGCTCGTCATCGCTTGTTCGGGCGGAGCCGACAGTGCCGTGGCGCTGCTCTTAGCGCGCCGCGTTGCTCCCAAAGCTAGGCTCGTAGCGTGCTACGTCGATCACGGCATCCGCCCCAAAGCAAGTATAGCGCGCGACATCGAAGCCGTCCGCCAGCAGGCGCGTCGAGCGCAAGCTCAGGTTGACATTGTGCACGTTCAATTGAAAAAGATAGCGGGTTCGCCAGAAGAACGGGCTCGAATTGCCCGTTATCGTGCGCTCGTGGATGTTGCGCGCAAGCACGAAAGCGCTTTTGTGTTGACAGGCCATCAACAAGACGATTTGGCGGAGACTTCTGTTTTGGCAGTGCTGCGCGGGAGCGGTATCGATGGTATCGCAGCTATGCGTCCGAGCCGCAAGCTTGCAGACGGCGTGAAGTTGGTTCGACCGCTGCTGTGGGCAACGAAAGCGCAGTGCCTTGCTTTCGCTGCGCGACAAGGCATTCGCACTTCGCTTGATGAGACCAACGCGGACGTGCAGGTCCCAAGAAACCTCGTGCGCGCGCTGCTCGCGCAGCTCGAACGTAACTTGCCGGGCGCTTCGCGCGGAATCACGCGTTCGGCGGCGCTGCTTGCCGACGACAAAGATTTGCTCGACCGTCTCACCGCCACCACTTGGCGACGAGCACGTGTCGGCGCTTCGAACGATCTGTCTGCGCGCGTCTTACGTCGTGTCCCCCCGGCCCTTGTGCGCCGAGTGATTCGCTACGCGCTTGCAAACGGTGGATTGGATATTCGTGACTTTTCTTTTGAACAGTGCAACGCTATCGCGCAAGCGATAACAGAAAAACGTGGTGGCCGCTATCAGGCAGGGCGTTTTACGATCGTATTGTCCAGCGGCAAACTCTCCATCGACCAGGTTGGCGGCGCTCACCGAGCGGCCAAGATTCATCCAATCTCTCTCGATGCCGAAAAACCAATGCCGCGCGTAACCACGCCGTCGGGCGCCTGCAGCTTCAAAATAACGAAGCGTTTGAGCGCCAACTCTCAGTGGCAACAACTCGATCTTGCTGCCCTGCGAGCAGCCGGAGCGCTCGAACTCCGCCAGCCAAAACTTGGCGATGTCTGCATCCCATCTGGGCGAACTCGTCCGCTGTCGCTGGCGCGCTTTTTGGCTAAATCAGGCGTACCGGTTCATCGCCGCACAAGCGTGCTATTGTTGTGTGCCGGAGGTCGCATTGCCGCGGTCCTCGGTCAACGGGTGATGGAGCCTTTTCGGCCCAAGGCAAAAGGTGTGGTGCTCGCGCTGCAGTGGCAGCCGGCCGATAACTTACACTAGACGGGACTCATGCCACAAACAGCGATGCAAGAGCAGCTAGGAGACATCGTCTTCAGCGCGGACGATATCGCGCAAGCTGTCGCTCGTCTTGCGCGCGAGATCACTGCTACAAATGCGGGCCGACCGCTATTGCTCGTGGGTGTGCTCAAAGGAGCGCTACCGTTTGCAGCCGACCTCATGCGTGCACTAGGCGACTATCCGTTGACGATCGATTTCATGGTAGTGAGTTCTTATGGAACAGGACGCGATCACACAACCGACGTGCGGCTGTTAAAAGATTTAGACACAAGTCCATCCGGTAAGCATATCTTACTCGTTGAAGATATTGTGGACGAAGGTTACACGCTCTCGTATTTGCTCAACAACCTTCATAGCCGTCAGGCAGCGAGCGTGCAATCCTGCGCGCTCATTGACAAACCGTTCCATCGAGCGGTTAAAGTCCACCCGGACTATGTGGGTTTGCAAGCACCAAGCGACAGCTTTTTGGTAGGGTACGGATTGGATTTCCAAGAACGGTTTCGAAATCTTCCACACATCCGGCAACTCAAAAACCCGGTTCCAATGTAGGGGATTAGGGACAACCAAGCGCCCGTAGCGCAACGCGCCGGGCAGGTCCCGAAGGAGTTCATTTGTTCATCAAGTTCATCAAGTACGCGCTCTGGATAGTCTTCATCGCTATGCTCCTCGTTTTCGGGTACGCGTACTACCAACGGTCGGTTCAGCCCCAGAAACAAGTCGCCTACTCCGACCTATGGAACCGAATCAACACTAACGCCGAGTCGATCAGCGAAGTTACCGTTGGCCCAAACACTGCTTCGGTCAAGCTCGTTGGCGACAGTCAAGAAGTCGTGCAGATTCCACCCAACGCGAGCGGCGATCTCACAAAGGCACTCATCAGTCACCACGTCAAGGTCTCTGGAGATAACACGGCCTCAAACGCGGGCATCTCACTAAACATGGTGCTGTGGATTATCCCGCTGATCATCGTCGTCACGCTCTTTATGATTATCGCGCGTCAGCTTCAGTCTGGAGGAAGCCAGGCGCTCTCGTTCGGGCGCAGCCGAGCGAAACTGCTAACCGAGAACCGGCCGAAGGTGACGTTTGCCGATGTTGCTGGCGTCGATGAAGCAAAACAAGAGCTTGGCGAAGTTGTCGAGTTCCTCAAGTATCCAAAGAAGTTTCAGCAGCTTGGGGCGCGCATCCCCAAAGGCTTGTTGCTCTTGGGACCGCCCGGCAGCGGCAAGACGCTCTTGGCTCGAGCGATTGCGGGCGAAGCAGGCGTGCCGTTTTTCAGCATCTCGGGATCTGACTTTGTCGAAATGTTCGTCGGCGTGGGTGCTTCTCGCGTGCGCGACCTGTTCGAACAAGCGAAAAAGAGTGCGCCCTGCATTGTGTTCATCGACGAGATCGATGCAGTTGGCCGTCAGCGCGGCGCCGGCTTAGGCGGCGGGCACGACGAGCGCGAGCAAACGCTCAATCAGTTGCTAGTCGAAATGGACGGCTTTGACGTTAACACTGGCGTCATCTTGATCGCAGCGACCAACCGCCCCGATGTCTTGGATCCGGCGCTCCTGCGGCCCGGACGATTCGACCGGCAAGTGGTTGTCGATCGTGCAGATGTTGTGGGCAGAGCCCAAATTCTCTCCGTTCACGCTCGTAACAAGCCGCTCGCGCCAGACGTACGACTCGAAGTGCTTGCTCGTCGGACGCCGGGCTTCTCAGGCGCTGATCTTGAGAACTTGTTAAACGAAGCAGCCTTGCTGGCTGCGCGCCAAAATAAAACGCAGATCGATATGAAAGACTGCGAAGAGGCAATCGACCGGGTTGTGGCGGGGCCGGAACGCAAGAGCCGCATTATGAGCCAGCGCGAAAAAGAACTCGTCGCCTATCACGAGAGCGGCCACGCGCTGACTGCCAAGCTCTTGCCCAACGCAGATCCGCTGCACAAGGTGACGATAATCCCGCGCGGCATGGCGCTGGGCATTACCATGCAGCTGCCGACCGAAGATCGTTACCTCATGACCAAGGCTGAGATAGTGGATCGGATTATGGTTCTCTTGGGTGCGCGTGCGGCTGAGGAGCTCATTTTTCAAGAGAATACCACGGGCGCGCACGACGACTTGCAAAAGGCTACCTCGCTTGCGCGTAAGATGGTTATGGAATTTGGTATGAGCCCGAAAATCGGTCCGATCGCCCTGGGCAAAAAGCACGAGCAAATTTTCCTTGGCCGCGATATCGTCGAAGAGCGCAACTACTCAGAAGAGGTCGCGAGCCAGATCGACACCGAGGTCCGCGGTATCATCGACACTTGCTACGCAAACGCCTATCATCTGCTCGAGACGAATATCGACAAGCTCCACCGGCTCGCCGAAGCGTTGCTTGAAAAAGAAACGATCGAAGCAGATGAAGTTGAGCGTCTGCTCTCCGATAGTCCCACGCCGAGCGCGCAAAAGCCCAACCAGCCGGAAGACACTCCCGTGCCGGAGCGAGCGGCCGCCGCCAGCACCAACCCGAAGGAAGAGAAGTCGCGGGTCTCTCCTTCTGTACTGCCATTTCCACCGCCCGAGCCGGCGTAATTCGATGAGCGAACTAACGAGCGCGGCGCGCTCCACGGTGTGGACGCGTCGCGTCCTAATCGCATTGCTTGCACTCGCCAGCCTGTCATTTCGAGCGCCGGCGCTCGGGGCGAGCGCCCAACAGCCCGCGGTGCCAGGCATTACTCAGCTTGCCGATGGTCTCACGCTTGTGACTCGCTCCGCAACCGCATCGCCGACCGTTTCGCTGGAGGTTTGGATTCGCTGTCCTGCAAGCGGCTATGGTTCTCCCCAACCGGGACTCGCGCGGCTTACGGCGCTCTCGCTTGTAGAAACAAAGACGAACGGAACGTCGTTACGCGATGATGCTCGCCGCTCCGGCGCGCAAATCGCAGTCTCCGTTTACCAAGAATCAACTGAAATCGCCGTCAGTGCGCCAGCGTATCTGTCATCTGCGATCATCGATCGATTCAATCGCGACATCTTGCACCCGCATCCGGATCAGGCTGCGTTTGCAATGGCGCGCCAGCGCTTGGCGGCGCAACAAGTTGCCTCAATGGAGATGGTCGACCAAGTTTTGCGCGACACGCTGTTCGCGCACATGTTCTTGAACGGACCACTGCATGACTCAAGCTACGGCGATCCTAAAACGCTCACAGCACTTACCCTCAACGATGTGAACGGGTTTGCATCGCGTGCGTACGTGCCAAGCAACGAAATCGTCGTTGCGGTCGGTCAAGTCAATACGGCCGACATCAATCAGCGCGCTAGCGCAGCTGCACCATCGACAACGCCGCCGGCTCCAATGCCGGATTCAACGCTAGCAGCCTTCAACGACAACCCGCTGATGATCACCCGAGATTCAGTGCAATCGGGTGGCGTGGCCATTGGTTGGGTAGGTCCACCGATTTCCGACGAACGTGCTGCCACCGCGATGGATTTTCTGTCTGACTACCTGACGCACGAAGACGATGGTATTGTTACCAAAGCGGTGCATCAAGTAGACGCAAACGCGGAGTTTGTCGGTCAGTTTGTCACTTTGCGCAACCCAGGGGTCTTATTCGTCACGGCAAGCGGTTCGGCGCTCGGTCCTACTGTGTTGTCAGCAACGATCCGGGATGCAGTCAGCGGTGCGCTGCGTGGCCCATTATCAAAAGCCGAATTTGACCGGGCGCGCGACGCATATGTGACGCACTTGCTGAGTGATATGCAAACATCCCAAGGGTTGGCCGACAACTATGGTTGGTATTTTGCTCAGGGCGCACTACCATACAGCCCAAGTGCGACTGACGTTTCGTTAGCCGGTGACTACTTCGCTCAAGTATCATCGCTCACGCCTGACTATCTCTATTCAGTTGCCAGGCGTTATCTGCTGGCGAGGCCGGCCATCGTCTATCTATCACGCACACCAGTGCATCTTTCGGGGGCTCAATGAAAAACTTTGGTAGCGCATTGGTTGCTGGCGCCGCGGCGGTTCTGCTGCTCGGCGCTGCTCCACCGCCAGCGACAATTTCTTTTGGTCCAGCGACACAGACCCGTCTTGATAACGGTGTCATTATCGCAAGCCAACCAAGCAACGACTTGCCGCTCGTTGGCGCTCAGATCTTCTTACCTGCCGGCCTCGCGCAGCAACCGCCCAACAAAGCCGGCGTAGCAGCAATTACCGCCGCACTCGTGTTGGACACGCCGGTTGAAGGTTCCACATCGCTTTCAGCGGCAGCAGCGCAAGCCGGCGGTTCCATATCGTTCACACTCGACCCAATGGACACGCGTTTTTATTTGGAATGTCGTGGTTCGGATTTTCCCCGCTTACTGCATGACCTTCGCACGGCCAT
Source organism: Candidatus Eremiobacteraceae bacterium (assembly GCA_051986115.1). GTDB lineage: Bacteria > Vulcanimicrobiota > Vulcanimicrobiia > Eremiobacterales > Eremiobacteraceae > JAFANK01. Next base: position 222 of record JBPYDX010000287.1, on the reverse strand, counting down.
TGCTCAGCCCGATATTACGCAGCTGTCATCAGAGCTTAGCAAAGCGCGTGCTGGTGCGGACGCGTCAACGAAGAATCCGCTTGAGGCGGCCTACGTCATGGTGCGCCAAGTTCGCTACAAAGGGACGGGCTTCGCTTTACCCGACCAAGGCAGTGCACTGACGATTGCTAACCTCTCTCGTTCCGATATCAAAACTTTTGCTGGGTCGTACTTGCGCGGAAA
>JBPYDX010000286.1:0-4411 GCA_051986115.1 Candidatus Eremiobacteraceae bacterium | reverse complement strand
CAACGAGACGGCTGGTTTGACTCGCCCTTCATTATCTGGATGAGCATAGCCTCATTCACGTTCTTTGTACTTTTTCTTTGGATTGAGTTGCGCAATCAGCATCCGCTCATCAACTTGCGAATTTTTTGCAATCGCAATTTTGCGCTCGGTTCGTTTGCAGCGGCCATTCTCGGGGCTGCGCTGTTTGGAGCAATTTTTATTCTACCACTCTTCGCGAGCTTACTACTCAACTATACGGCGTTACAAATCGGACTGGTGCTTTTGCCTGCAGCCATTGTCAGCATTGTACTGTTCCCGGTGGTTGGCCGGCTCGGCTCGTTTGTCGACCCGAGAATTTTGATGGCTATCGGCATCGCCTTGTTCGTCGGCTCGCTTTTTGGCAATGGATTTATCAATATGTCCACCTCGTACGGGTGGCTGGTGTTCCTACAAGTGTTGCGCGGTGCGTCGCTCCCATTTCTCTTTACGTCCGTCGGCGCACTCTCACTTGTGTCACTGCAACCACAAGAAAAGGCCGATGGATCATCGCTTTACAATCTCACACGAACGTTGGGTGGTTCTATTGGCATTGCCATTATCGCAACCACGCTCGTCAATCGTCAAAAGTTTCATTTTGAGCGCATGGGCGAATCGGTCACTCAGTTTGGGATCGGAACACAACAACGGCTTTCGCAATTGGCTTCAGGTGTTGCCGCGCACGGCGGGCCTTCAGGTCTTTGGGATACCAAGGCCACTGCGATTCTCTCGATGCAGTTGACCCAACAAGCCTATGTCTCGGCGTTTGATGACGTCGCGCTCGCACTCGCTCTTGCATTCGCGTGCATGATAGTGTTGATTCCCTTATTCCGTGCGGAGCGTTCTCACATGGTGCAAGCGGGAGGTCCGCCCACCGAATAACCATCTGTTGTTACTTAACTGGTTGCTCCAACGATGTTGTGCAACTGATTCAGGAAGTAAGCGGTCCGCGATGGCGCCCCACCAAGTGCTTGTGCGGCTGACAAATTTGTTTGCGCGCCCTGCACGTTTGCCTGCGTAAGATCGATCATACCAGCCACGAACCGGCCTGGTTCGTAGGCGGGATTTAAGTCGGCAGCTTTATGCGCGTTGACCGAAGCTGCTCCGGAATCGCCGTCTTGCAAATCTACCAGGGCAATACTTGTATACGTCTCAGCTCGCGGCTCGCGCGCGAGCGAGGACCCAAAAAATCCTTTTGCCTGTTGCATATCGCCGTTGGCTTGCGCGGTGAGACCAGCAAAATAGGGTCCGCGCCAGTCATGCGGCGCTCCGTCCGATGCCGCGTTGAAAGCCGCGGCTGCAAGCGTTAGGCGACCGCTGAGCAGCGCTGAGGTGCCGATACGCAGGAGCGATTCGATGTCGACCGGCTTGTGTGAGAGCGCATCCATAAGACCAAAGCGCAGGGTAGCAGTCGTTTGACCAGGATCAGCAGACGGCAGCGAGCGCGTGAAATCTAAATCCTGCGCAACGTCGAGTAAGTAGCCGTGGGCGTCAGCAGAAACTTCACTCAGCGGCTTTGGCGACGGCGCCGGCGCGGCAGCGACAGTTCCCTGCTGCGAACTGCCAGGTGGGCTTGCCCACGGCGGACGCGAGGGTCCCTTGGTGGCGCGAGTCGTAGCGGGCACTGATGCAACGACAATTTGTTTGCGCGCAACTTTGTGCTTTTTTATCGTGGGCGTTGCGCGTGCAACCGCTTTAGGCGTCGGCGAGGGTGACGCCGGTGCTTGCGTGGGGCTGGGACTTGGACTGGGGCTTGGGCTCGGGCTTGGGGCAACCAGTGTCTTTACCGCAAGCTTGGGACGATTTGTCTTCGCATGTGCCGAATCAACTCCAGCTCGCCTATACAGAGCGACCGCTTCGCCGTTGCGTCCAAGTCTCTCCAATGCTTCGGCTCGGCCGATCATCGCTGGTTTGTAGTTGGGAGAACGTTTTAATTCGGTTTCAAAATCTGACAACGCGGCGGCATAGAGTCCTTCTTGCAGCTCAACGACTCCTAAATCGTAGTGAATGAAGAGTTGATCCGGCGCGGCTACGGTCGCCGCGCGCAGCTGCTCGTCAGCCAACTCTGCCTTTCCCTCGCGCTCGTATAGCTGGCCGAGTGCAACAAAATTCCAAGGATAACCGCGATCGGCATTCTCACCGGCTAGATAATACTTTTCGGCGTCAGTTTTGTCGCCGGCTCGCAGCGCGATGTTCCCGGCACGGTTAGCAACCTCTGCATTTGAAGGATCGTCAGCTTGCGCAGTTTGCGCGAGCTTAAGCGCGCTTCGCACATCGCCTCGCGCAAGGGCTTGCTCTGCAAGATCGATGTTGGACGTATTGGTCGAGTTGGTCTGCGTATTAAACCAGCGCAACCCCCCAAGACCCCCTGGAAGGTAATTGAGACCAACCGCAACGATCGCGGCCACGGTCACGAGGGCTGCGATCCAAACTAAGATGCGTTCAACGAGTCGTGCCACGCGAAACTTACGCCTTTTTCACTGTTTATCGCCGCACCTCGACACTAGCACGCGCTACAATTTCCGTGTCGTGCTCTTTCGGACTAGGCCTTTGCGACGTTGTGCCTATCGTCCCCGTATGAGAACCAACGAAGATTTTGATTAATGCGCCCCGGCCTTCCTAAAGGACTGCCTAGTACGGCAGTTCGGTACCTGGCATGGTTCTGTCTTTTTCTGACGGTTTGGCCGGGGTTTGTGGTCGCTGCCGGTGCACCCGCGCCGGCTGCAGTACCGGTTGTGACGAACGTTTCAGGGGCCGTCGCCGTCCGAAATGCCAAAGGCATCTCCCGCGACATCCTCTCTTCGAGCATCGTCCATTCGGGCGATACGCTTATCACGGGCGTTGATTCGCTTGCAGTTCTCAATCTGGCTGACGTTGGCCGTATTCAGTTAGGTCCTGAAACCACCGCTCATGCAGCATCAAGCGCGACGAGTCTGTCGGTTAACATTGATGCGGGATCGGCTTGCGCACAGGCAGCGGCCCCGGGAGTCGTTCTTAACGCGGGACCGCTGGCAATTGCCGCTGCCGACGAAACTGCGATCTTCAGCATCATTCGGGCTGCCGATTCAACTACCGTCGCGGTGTATCAGGGTGAAGTCACCGCTCAGCTTCGGGGCAAACAGCCAAGTACGTTCAAAGCTGGGGAAGCAGTAGTCAGTTCGCATAATGGCAACCCATCTACCGTCCCAATACAAGATGTACAGCCAGATTTCGCAGCGCTCAAGTGTCCTGATGATGCTGTCATTGCAAAAGCAGTTCCAACGCCGGCGCCGGCCACGTCGGGTGGCCACGGAGGCGGCGGTGGGATTCTCGGGATTCTACTTGGGATTGGAGCTATTGCAGCTTTAGCTGGCGGCCATGGCGGCGGGGGCAGCTCAAATAGTACGAACAATGCTCCTCCTCCGACATCGCCACCATCCGCGCCCCCAGGCGTGCTATCGATAAGTACCAACAGTCTGTCTTTTCCAATCGATGGTTCACCAACTCCCTTTACTGCCTCCGAATCAAACTACTCAGGGCCAATTAGTGCTGTCAGCAAGAATAAGTCGATTGCAACGGTGTCGCCAGCCTCGGGGACATCGCAACCCGTCACATTTACGGTGACCCCAGGTGACTCCGGCTCGACGACAATCACCGTCAGCGACAATCATGGTGGTTCGCAAACGGTCAACGTCACAGTATCAGCGGCTGGTACGCTTGCCGTCAGCACGCCTTCCCTTACATTTACTTCCGGCGGCGCCACACAATCGTTCACTGCAAGCGAATCCGGTTACGCCGGTCCCATCAACGCATCAAGCGGTTCGTCATCTGTGGCCACGGTGACGCCCGCGTCTGGCACAGGCCCCGGACCGGTCAGATTTTCTGTAACGCCAACGGGTGGCGGAACTACAAACATTGTCGTCACCGATAATCACGGTGGTTCTCAGAGCGTGAGTATCACTGTCGCCGGCCCGTTAGGCGCCACGCCCGCGTCGCTCTCATTCCTTGGCACGACCGGAAGCAAGAATTTTACTGCGGCGGATCCTTTGTACACAGGCGTCATTAGCGCATCGATCGATCACCCCACCGTTGCCACTGTCGTCCCGGTCGGACCTGGAACAGGTCCAAGTGCAACCTTTAAAGTGACGCCAATCGCCTCCGGCACGGCAACCATCACCCTAAGCGACACCCTTGGGGCGAGCACGACAGTCAGCATCAGCGTGTCAACGGGGTCGCTGACAGTTAACCCGCCAACGCTTACATTTACCGTTGGCGGTGCTGCACAACCGTTTAATGCGAGCGAAGCAGATTATAGCGGCGTCATCAACGCGAAGAGCTCCAACGCAGGTCGCGCGTCTGTCTCACCTGCTTCAGGCAACGGTCCATCATTTAACTTTAACGTTACGCCTACGGCGGC
>JBPYDX010000285.1:0-6022 GCA_051986115.1 Candidatus Eremiobacteraceae bacterium | reverse complement strand
GCGACGCTGATGGGACTCGAACCCACGGCCTATTTAATCAATAAGTTTGAACCGGACGTTAGAATCGTGTGGTTACCGGAAAAGACCACCGAGAATATAAATCATACAATGTGCTGTATGCGGACGTTTGCGATCAGCACCGGACGTTTTGAAAATTACATACCGGACGTTAACAGTATCCAAAAGAAACTGTCCGATTCTTACCCCTATCCTTATTATCCCGAAAAAATCCTCGGGGGATAATAAGGATCACCCCATATCGGGGAGCGAACCTCTCCGCGGCCGTGAGGCGCCTGGTTAGAGACGCGTCGATCTTGGGTGTCGCGATCGCATTGTCGTGCGGTCCGGCTGCGGCGCGCGCGCAGGACCTCGAACCGCGCGCCTACTCCGCTAATCCTATCGGGACCAACTTCCTGATCCTCGATTATAGCCACTCCTCGGGTGATGTCGGCGTCGACCCGGCACTTCCCATCACAAACGTCGAGGCTACGATTGATGTAGGAAAACTCGGCTATACCCATTCGTTCGACTTGGGCGGCCACATGGCGACGTACGGCGTCGTGTTGCCTTATGCGACCGGGACCGCCACTGGTCAAGTTTTTGAGCAAAGTGCACAAATCTCGCGCGCAGGGTTAGCCAACCTTGGTGCGCGTTTTGCAATGAATCTCGTTGGTTGTCCGGCGTTGACACCCGCGCAATTCGCGCAGCGCAAACCTACGACGACGATTGGCGTCAGCTTCGCAATTGCGGCGCCGACGGGCGCGTACAATCCGGCACATTTGATCAATATTGGTACGAACCGCTGGACGTTTCGCCCGGAGATCGGCATCGAGCACCCTATGGGGCATTGGTTTCTCGATGGCGCAGTCGGCGTGTTGTTCTTCACGACCAACAACGACTATTTCGGCGGCCGAGCGCTCAGCCAAGCGCCGATGCCGGAAGTCCAGGTGCATCCTGGGTACAATTTCGGCCCGGGATTCTGGCTTGCGGCGGACCTGAACTACTATTGGGGCGGACAAACGAGTCTGAGCGGCGCTCCAACACCGATACGGTATGCGAACTCGCGCTGGGGGCTGTCATTTGCGCACCCGCTCGGCAAAGGTTTTTCCACCAAGCTCGCGTGGTCGAGCTGGATTAGCGGGCAATACGGCAGTCAATTCCACACTGCCGAGCTCGCCGTTCAGTACCGCTGGTTCGACCGCTAAGCCGCAGCGTTTACCCAGTATTAGCTGACGCCGGAACCTTGGCGTCATGCTTCTTGCGGTCGCGCAGGAACCTGAAGAACCGTTCGAACCCAATGCTAATTGCGCGGCCAATTTCGATCACCGAAACCCTATTGGTAATTCCCTCGTAATCAATCGGTAACTCGGGGGATAATTGTCAAAAGCCCCTGCTCAGCAGCCCCTAGCATTCACCAGCTCAAGGCCAGGATTTATGAGGATAAGAACTCCCAACATTTGTGCTCCATAAACGCTCTTTATAGTATAACTATGTTCGGAGCGAGGTACGTGTGACGAATAACGACGAGGGACTCGACCGGGTAGCCTCAGATGCTATCGGAGGGGACGCGAATGCTTTAAGCACGCTGATGGCGCGTAGTTGGGCTATGGCGTTTCGTTTGAGTAATCGGTTGCTCGGTAATCGCGCCGCAGCTCAAGACGTTGCGCAGTCAGCATGCGAACGCGTGCTGCGATCTCTCTCCTCTCTGCGTTCTGTCAAAGCTTATCCCGCCTGGTTTTACTCCATAGTTGCTCGGCTTGCGCTTCGAGAGCGAGCGAGGAATGCACGCAACGTTAGTTTCGAAGGATTCAATCGCGCGGTTGTCATCGATTCTACTGAATCCCTTGTTATTAACAACGCCATAGACCAGCTCCCACCGGAGCTCAGAGATGTCGTCATCATGTTCTACGGATGTGATCTGCCCAGCTCTGATATAGCTCGCAGTCTGAAAATCCCAGATGGAACGGTCAGATATCGACTTCATGAAGCGCGAAAGCGGCTTCGTGAGCTTCTGAAGATTAGCAGTGAAAAAGAAAGCGTAGGCGCATTACAATGAATGAATTTGACGCGGCGATCCGCAAGGCAGTGCGCCATTCGCTTAGCGATAACGGGGTACCGATACCGATACCGCCTCAGTTCATACGAGAGCCCGTCTTGGCTCGTCGCCGAGCACCTGTGCGCTTGCTTCTCTACATGGCCGCAGCACTTTCGGTTGGTTTTCTTTCAATGACGTTCGTCGGTCGCTCTGCCTTCGCCGAACTTGAAAACACAGTATCCGCGGTCGTTCGCTTCTTTGAAGTAGACATTAATGGCCAACTACATCCCTTAGAAAGTCAGTCGTTAACCCTAAACGAGGCGCTGCAGACCCAGACCTTCGGCGTCGTAGCACCTGCAGGATTGCCCGCGAACGCGGAACTTCGGTCCATACAAAGAGTAGGCTCTGCTTCCTCTACAATGGTCATCTTCAACTACCAATACGGTGTGAGAACATTTTCGATCATCGAGACACCCGCGAGCGGCACGCCCGGGAACGTCTTTTATTCCGCGAGACCGCCTGCTGGCCCAAATGGAACATCCCTCGCAAACCCTGGAAAGAATTTCACAGTGCAGGCAACGGTCTGGACTTCTGGCTCGGCGAAAGTTGCGCTCTTCACAAAAGACGCGCTAACTTCGAGCGAGATTGCCGGAATCGAACGTGCCATGCAACGTCCATCCGGAATAGAACGTGCCATGCAACGTCCATAAGTATCAATCTCGCACAAGGGCACAACATACACTCCGGTGAGTCGATCCAGAAATAGCTCCGGATGTTTGCAATCGGCACCGGACGTTTTGAAATAACTTAATCACAGCGCACACTCTTAACAAAGTCTCATACGCCCCTCAGGGCGGCCTCATGTGCCCCCTGCATTGCTCGCGTATGCTTGCCCATGAGGACTCCCGTGCCACGACGGTGCGGCGCTGATGATGATCGGCGAATGAGAAGTCTGTGAGAAAGGGCATACGAAAACATGCGCAAGAGTATCATCTTCGCGATACTGGCAGCGGTCGCTATCGCCGGTTGCAGCGGCGGCAGCGGCATGGGGCCAGCTTCGAATACTCCGACAAACACACAATCAACCAAACAAGAACAAGCCCAGGCTGCAACTGAAGCGGCCTTCGACCAGATCGAAACCGGCAGCCTCGATGCCGGACTCTTTAACGGCAACATGGGCGTTGCGCTCTCAACGCAGCGCGCGCCGCTCTCAAGCGCAGCAGCGCCTGCCGGTGGCGCGTGCCAAAACGGCGTCGAACATTTTGTGACGGTGATTAGTCCGTCGCAAACACAATACGAAACGAAGTACTTCTATGACAAGGCATGCACCGAACTTGCTCGCGATGTCGTATCGCTTGCCACTATCAACAGCGCGTCAAGCGAAACGATCGTGCGCACAGGGACGAACTACAATCTATCTGATCTTGTGCTTACTACGCGTAAGACCAACTTCTCGATCACAGGTGCACCTGGTAACTTTTCCGCCGTCGTAACGAGCGACGTGTACATTGGAACCTCAACCAACCCATCAGTGACGGCCGGCCATCAGTTGACCGTCGCGCCGCAAAGTGGTAGCGTCTCGACAATCGCCGCGAATTCGGGCAAAGTCGTCAACGTTGGCAACCCCTCGATCGATGAGTCCTTCGGCCACATGGGCGTTCTTTCAAACGGCACCATGACAACCGATAGCTCAGGCGATGTAACGTTTGCCGGCTCGCATGCGGGCACGTTCTTCAAGGGATCCTTCGGCTCGCTTTCTCTCTCATCGACACCGCCGTTCACCGTGACGGGCGGCAGCGAGCTTGGGACTACCAACGTGAGCGGTTCAGTTGAATTCGACGCCAACTGCGACGTCGTGTCAGTTTCCATCAGCGGCACGCTGTGGAATGGCGACTCGATTAGCGTCTCGAGCAGCGGCTCGCCGCCTGGCGTTTCGATTAACGGCACTGTCAAAGACGCGTCTGGCAACGTGTTGGCAACATTCTCAATCGATCAAAACGGGGACGGGATCATTACCTACGCAAACGGCGCGCAAGCGCTCATCCTGGATTGGCACGTCATCAAATAAACAAAGCGACGTCCATCCTCACGGGGGCCTTCCGCCAGGGCCCTCTTTCTTTTTACGCCAACAAGCGTCGTCGTGGAATTCAAAAACCTCGGCAATTCTGGCCTGCTTGTATCGGTCATCGGCGTTGGTTGCAACAACTTCGGCGCGCGCGCTAGCTTCGAGAAAGCGACGGCCGTCGTGCACAAGGCGCTCGATCTGGGCATAAACTTTTTCGACACGGCCGATATCTATGGTCCACGCGGCGTTTCCGAAGAGTACCTTGGCAAAGCGCTCGCTGGCAAGCGCACGAGCGTGGTGGTAGCCACGAAATTTAGCGGAGAAATGGGCGATGGGCCGCTTATGCGCGGAGCTTCACGACGGTACATAATGAACGCAGTCGAAGCAAGTCTGCGCCGCCTGCTTACCGACTACATCGACCTCTACCAATATCACTTCCCCGATCCCACGACGCCGATCGAGGAAACGATGCAAGCGCTCGATGATCTCGTTCATCAAGGTAAGGTACGCTATATCGGTCACTCCAATTTTTCAGGCTGGCAAACCGCCGAAGCCCATTACCTCGCCAAACTCGAGCATCTCACGCCGTTTATCACGGCGCAAAATCACTATAATTTACTTGAGCGTGAAATCGAGCGAGAGCTCGTGCCCGCGTGCCGGCGCTTTGGCTTGAGCGTTCTTCCCTATTTTCCGCTGGCTAGCGGCTTTCTGACCGGAAAATATCGCCGCGGCGAAGCGCATCCTGCGGGCGCCCGGCTAACCACAAATGCGGCAGCCCAAGCGCGCATTATGACCCATCGAAACTGGGATCTCGCAGAAAAGCTTTCGGCACTTGCCGTCAGCCACGGTCATAGTCTGGGCGAACTTGCTATCGGCTGGCTCACAAGCCAACCGTTTATCGGTAGCGTTATCGCCGGTGCAACTGCGCCCGAACAAGTTGAAAAAAACGTCAAAGCGGGCGAACTGCGCTTGACACCCGAGGAGCTAGCTGAGATCGACGCACTTACGAAGCCTGCGTCGGCAGCCGGCTAGCTCGAGTGTGTCGTGCGGCGACGTTACTCAGCTCCGCTGGTCACGCCTCTATTCGGTCGCACAAGTTCGAGCGCAGGAAGTGGATAGCGTGCCTTGGGAGGTTCGGGATCGCGCTCGTCTAGTCCAAAGGAGATGTGCAGACGAAAGCTGCCCAGATCCATGTTAAATGAAGTTCCAAATAATTGCATGACCTTTAAGCCTCCAGTCTGCGCCATTGAATAAGCGCCGCCGCCGCGCCCAATACAGCGATCACGGCGAGTGCTATCAGATTAGCCGCCCATGACGAAAAGGGTTGAAGCGGCTGCGGGTTGGGAAACGAGCACGAAGCGTAGGCAAGTGGATTGAGGTAGTTCACAAGTTTCAATAAGCCATGCCAAAACGGCGACAAGGTCATGGCGCCAACGCCGAGCAGGATTACCGCAACCACAAAGAACACCCCGCGCACCGTGCCGCTATGATGTCGCAACGAAGCAGTCAGAGCTTGCGACAGAGCGTACCAAGCTGCACCAAACAACAAGAAGCGAGCCAAATTAAACCAGGCGTCACCGTCAACGCGTACCAAGTGCAGCTGTCCATGCTGCGCAATGATGGCCGCAACGAAGACGACCGTAATGATGAACACCATACCCACGAAGGCGAGATCGACACCCATGATGCCAAGCGCATACCGTTCGCGCGACACCGGTTTGGTCCAGGCAAGCGCGAGATGGCCATCATTTTCTTCAGACAGACTGCCCCCGTATATGCCTGCGAAGATTGCCGCCACGACCCCAGCGATAGCAAAGAAAATCGACAAAGGAATTGCCGTATCTGCCGCGGCTTGTACTATGTGCTTGGTGGTTTTTTCATCGGTGTCGATGACGATGCCGTTGTGTGCACCCATAAGCGGC
>JBPYDX010000284.1:0-5359 GCA_051986115.1 Candidatus Eremiobacteraceae bacterium | reverse complement strand
TGGTCGTCGGGATTGTCCACTAAACAAACAATTCGACTGTTTGTTGGTCAGAACCGCTGCGCTTACAAATCTCCGCGTTCAAAACTTGCCGGCACAGGACGCATACCAAACTGACGTCCAAATTTTTGCTCAACGACAAAGTCGTTGATCTGACTTTCGTAACGTTCCCCCAGCCCCAAAAAACGAACGCCGTAACGAGTTTGATAGGCAGATGTTGGAGGATTCGAATACACCACACGTGCGCGCGCATCGAAGCGCCGTCCAATGCCTAAGTTGAGCAGTAAGCCGACGGTGTCGCCAGGTCTGAGACGAACGTGCGTTCGCACGCAAGCTCCTCCGACTGATATATCTTCAAGAATTGCGGGCTGTTCAAGCGAGTGCGGCGTGCTCATACGTATTGGCTCGCTGATCATAACGCGCGGGTGAGCGCGCGGTTTGCGCAGGCTGACCGTGCGATGAACGACTCGTCGCAAAGCTTTTAAAAGCGCCACGATGAGCAAATTCGCTTATCGCAAGCAAGCAGGCCTTTTTTGGGTTTGGAAAAGAGTACGTTCAGCCTATCCGTCGTGGGAGCAATTCGCCAGGCTTGATGAGATTACCGTCCAGGATAAACGAACTACTGCGCAGGTTTCTTGCGGTGCGTTTGTAGCGCGACACGTTGGACGCAACCGCGGCATACGAGGGCATCGGAGTTCTTGAGCTGCACAATCCTACCACCGTTAACGTAACCTCACTATCTGGGTGGCGGACATCGGCGGATTCAAGCAGCGGGAGCTCGCGTGTTACGTGCAAGGAAGCCACTTTACGCTCGAACTCCGCAATAATTGTTGTCGCCAATGCTTCGACTTTACTTTCAGAACAGAACAGCATGAAGTTGACGCCGCCCAAATGGCCGACCAAGCTATGCGATCCATCGACTGCCTTGGCGGTTGCGGTGAGTGTTTCGGCCAGGCTGTTAATGACCTCATCTCCACGCCCGAAGCCGTAGCGCTCATTGTAGTGGCGCAGATGGTTGATATCGATGTGTAAAAGCGCAAATGGAGTACCGCTCGTCGCCCGGCGCTCCACTTCTTGCTGGATGAGCATACGGCCGGGCAGGCCTGTGAGCGGGTTGGAATAACGCGACATCGACGCCTGAAATTCCGTCATCGTGTGCAGCAAGTCGCGCACCGAAACCACACCGGAATAGGCGCCGTTTTCCAACACCACGATTTCGTCATACATCTCCGAGCGTCGGCGGTGTACGACTTTGCGCGCGACGTCGTCAATTGAATCGTTGACGTCAACGGCAAGATAGGAGTCGTCCATAACCAAGCGCACGGGTCGCTTAGCATAAATCGAGTAACCGAATTGGTGCGACAGACGCTCGTATAATTTGGTGCGGCTCACAAGTCCAATCGGTGCGCCAGAATCGGTCAGCACTACACTGTCAAGGTCGGGATTGCGATCGAAAATCTCCATGACTTCCATCGTGTATGCGGTCGGAGGCAACGCAGGCGCGCGTCGCGTCACCGCGCTGACCGTCATGCGCTTTGGCGTGGGCGCTGTTCGGCTGGCGGACGCACGTTCGCGAATGAAAGCGGCAATCTCAGCTTTTGGTTCTGCAAAGACCGAGGATGGGCGTGCGAGTAAGAAGCCCTGGCCATATTCGACGCCGATCTCGATCAGGGTTGCCAATTCTTCAACGGTTTCAATACCTTCGGCCAGCACTTTCGCGTCGATGCGCCGCGCGAAGATTATAATCGCTGAGACGAGCGCATTTTTGGCTCTATCTCTATCGATGTCGCGCACAAGCGCAATGTCGAGTTTAATGTAGTGCGGACGGACCTCAGTTACCGCTCGGAGGCTGTTGTGCCCGGCGCCAGCGTCGTCGATGGCGACCTTGAAGCCCTGACGGTTATAATGTAAAAGCGTGCGTTTGAAGAGGTCAAAATCCTCAATAGCCTGCTTTTCGGTTATCTCGAGGACGATGCGCTCTTGGGCCAAGCGGTTTTGATCGACGACGTCACGTGAAAGCGCTTCGTTGCGCTCCTCAAAGACGCGTGGGCTGATATTCAAAAACAGATACGAGCCTGGTGGAATGCTCGATGCGTTGGCGATGGCGCGAAAACGGCAGATGCGTTCGAGCTGGCCTGCAACACCGCGCTCGGCCGCGGTTGTAAACAGAGCATCGGCGCTTTCGAGCCGCGTGCCGATTGGACCGCGGGAAAGAGCTTCATAACCCAAGACGCTGCCATCGGCGAGTGAAACAATCGGCTGAAAAAGAGTGCGGATTCGCCCTTCTTTGAGGAGGCGGTCGAAATCATCACCGCCAGGTTCAAGCGGTGCAAGCGGCGCCTCGGTGACAACGGCAGGGACTGCGCCGTTGCTTTGTTGCGATGGCGCCTCTGCTTCGAGCTCAGAGCCTTGGGGCAACGGCGCGGTGTCGCCCGTAACAAAGCCGAGCAACCGTCGAAAGCGCGTGTTGATCTTTGAAGAGTTCATCGTCGCATACGCCGCACGTACCCTTGCGAAAACGAAGACGAGTCAAACGTAACTCGAAATGCGGATGCCGCCCTACTTTGTTCCATCGGCCTCCGCCGCGTTATTTGTTAACGTTCGTCACGTTGCTGTCCCGGCTATTCCTTCATGGTGCCCTTCTTTGCCATATGAAGGGCCGTTTTTTATGCGGCCGAAGTCCACCACATGGTAACTAATTTTACGCGCTTGACGCAGCCGCTTGTCCGTGACGGCGACCAGCTTCGCCCGGCCTCGTGGCCCGAGGCTCTCGAACGGACTGCGAGTGGTATCGCAGCGGCTGTGGAGCGTGGCGGACCCAATGCTTTCGGCTTGTTTAGCTGCTCGAAAACGACCAACGAGCTGAACTTTTTAACCCAAAAGTTCGCGCGTGCCGTTATCGGCTGCAACAACGTCGACAGCTGTAACCGCACTTGACACGCTCCTAGCGTCGCCGGTCTGGCGGCGGTTTTCGGAGCAGGCGGTGGCACGAGCTCCTATCAGGAGATCGAAGATACCGACCTGATTATCTTGTGGGGATCGAACGCGCGCGAAACGCATCCGATCTTTTTTCACCATGTGCTCAAGGGAGTTCGCCGCGGCGCGCGACTTTTTGTCGTTGATCCCCGCCGCACAGTCACAGCGCAGTGGGCTGATACGTGGCTCGGTCTCAACGTTGGCACCGACATCATGCTTTCCAACGCAATGGCGCACGAGATCCTCGCAAGCGGCCTGGAAAACCGTCGCTTCATCCAGCGAGCCACAACCGGCTTTCATGAATACTCGAGATCGGTTCTCGAAACCACGCCAGAAGCAGCAGAAACGGTGACTGGTGTCCCCGCGGACGTCATTCGGCGCGTCGCACGCGAATATGCAACTGCAGATCGCGCGGAGATTTGCTGGACGCTTGGCATAACCGAGCATCACAACGCCGTTGACAATGTCTACGCCCTTATTAATCTCGCTTTGCTCACCGGTCATGTTGGGCGCTATGGCAGCGGGCTCAATCCATTGCGCGGTCAAAACAACGTGCAAGGTGGTGGCGACATGGGAGCCATCCCCGATCGTTTGCCGGGTTTTCAACTTGTCACTGACGATGCGCTACGCGCGAACTTCGAAAAAGCTTGGAATGCAAAAATTCCTAACGTACGCGGTTGGCGGCTCAACGAGATGTTCGATGCCATGGAACGCGGAGAAATGCGTGCGCTGTGGGTGATTGGTGAAAACCCGCTCGTCTCGGAAGCAGATCGCCACCGCGCCGAACACATACTTTCCAACGTTGACCACCTAGTTGTCCAAGATCTCTTTCTCACGCAGACAGCGCAATTGGCCGATGCGGTGTTGCCCGCAGCCGCCGGGTGGTGCGAGTCTGAGGGCACCGTAACGAATTCAGAACGCCGCGTGCAGCGAGTGCGCAAGATCGTCGAGCCGCCTGGCCAAGCGCGTGACGACATCGAAATTATTTGCGACGTCGCTCGCCGGCTTGGCCACGATTTCGGCCATCCCAGCGCTGAGGATCTGTGGAACGAATTGCGCGCTCTGAGTCCAATCCACGCCGGCATGTCGTACAAGCGCTTGGAAGAGTCGGGTGGTTTGCGCTGGTCATGCCCGGACGAGCAGCATCCAGGTGAATTGTTCCTTCATAGCCGGCTGTGGGAAGAGCCCTTGCGAGGGCCGCATGCGCCCTTCAATATCGTCAAACAAGAGGGCCCGGTCGACGAGATCACGGTTGACTTTCCAATTTTGCTCACCACTGGGCGCCGTTTGGATGCCTTCAACTCAGGCGTGCAAAGCGGCGGCTATACTTCGCCCCTGCGGCGCGGCGAAACACTCGATCTTTCGCCTGAGGACGCCACGCGGTATTGTGTGAGCGATGGTGAGCAGGTAAAAGTCAGCTCGCGTCGCGGATCCGTCGTCGTACCGGTTCGCATCGATCAAACTTTGCGCGCGGGACTTGCGTTTATGACTTTCCATTTTGATGTTGCAACCAACTTGTTAACGATCGAGGCCTATGATCCCAAATCCGGGACTGCTGAATTCAAGGCAAGCGCCGTACGCATTGACAAACTGGCCCGCACGCAATCAGCCGCAGGAGAGTAGATGGATCTTCACTTTACCAATGCGCAGCCAACTGAAGCTGAGCGTGCAGCGGTCGACAGCTTCTTGGGCGTGCCCACTTCCCATTGGGAAGGCGCGCAGCGAGCTAGCCAAGGCGCGCATGTTAGCGAAGGCGGTGGGCAGGCTCGTAGCCGTCGCGATCAATTGCTGCCCACGCTGCATGCGGTTTCAAGTCGCGTTGGCTGGATAAGCGAAGGCGCACTCAACTATATTTGCAAGCGGCTAACCGTAGCGCCAGCGGATGCCTATGGCGTGGCTAGTTTCTACGGGCTCTTCGCGACCACACCGCGTCCGCCACTTGTCTTGCACGTCTGCGATGACATCGTTTGCATGAGCGCCGGAGCAGCGCAACTGTGCAGTGAGCTTGAAGAAGCCCTCGGTCCCGCGTGGCAGAGCTCTGGGCCAGGCGTCGATGCGCACAAGCCAACGTGGATGCGTAGCCCTTGTCTCGGACTTTGTGAGCGCGCACCGGCGGCTTTGCGAATAGAGGCGGGTGTGCGCTGCGTCGAGCGGCAAATCGCGCCACTGCATCCGCACGCAATTCAAACTGTTCTCGAAGGACACAGGTCGGAGCCCGTTTCTCATGTGCTCCCACAGGAAGGTGAAGCGGGTCTGCGCCTGCTCGCACGCGTCGGGCGCGTGGACCCGACGAAGATCGATGATTATCGCGCGAGCGGTGGGTTTGGCGTGTTGCGCCGCGCTTTGGAGCTCGGTCCAAGAGCGATCATTGGCGAGGTTTTGGACT
>JBPYDX010000283.1:0-2508 GCA_051986115.1 Candidatus Eremiobacteraceae bacterium | reverse complement strand
CTCCATCTCATCCACGTCGAGCTGCGAACTGCCAACCTCAACGCCGGGTGATAGCACGCCACCGGTCGCGATAACCTTGATGCAGTCGGCGCCGAGTTTGAGGTTCTGGCGAACGGCTTTTCGCGTCTCGTGCGGGCCATCCGCTTCGTGGCCAATAAAC
This sequence comes from Candidatus Eremiobacteraceae bacterium, assembly GCA_051986115.1. Classification (GTDB taxonomy): domain Bacteria; phylum Vulcanimicrobiota; class Vulcanimicrobiia; order Eremiobacterales; family Eremiobacteraceae; genus JAFANK01. The sequence goes on along the minus strand of JBPYDX010000283.1, from coordinate 2,348 downwards.
CAACAGTGACCACCGGTCATGCAGACGACTCTTCCGGCAGCAAGGATGCGTGGTCCATCGACCCAGCCACGATCGATCGCGTCGCGCACGGCGATCGCCGTAGCGTGCTTGGTGCCCAAGTCGCGCAGTGTGGTGATCCCAGCATGCAATGCCTGTTGCGCACTGCGCACGCACATAAGCGTTCCCGTTTGTTCACTCATCAAGAGGCTAGTGGTCATGAAATCTGGGCTGCCGTCCATATCGAGATGAGCGTGAGCGTTAATCAGCCCAGGTATCGCCACCAAGTTGCTTGCGTCAATCACGCGGGCTTGACGAGAACGCGCAAGACTTGCTGCTCGAGCGCTGGCTTCTTTGATTGTGCCATCTTCGATAACAAGCGCTCCGCGCGCAATGGCTGGCTTCGTCGTGCCGTCGATGAGCAGCTTTGTCAAAAGAACTGTTTGCGCGGCCATTTACGTTTGCACCGGCACGAGGCGGGTCAGTGAAAAACTCTCCGCTTCAACACGCAAGGCGATATCCTGGAAATCATGACCAGAGGCTACTTCGCCCTCCACCCAACGACCCAAACTTGCGTTGTACAGGTGCGCTTGATATTGGCTCTTCGGATCCAGCAGCCGGCGTAAAGACAACGGGAAGGTATAGGCGACGTCAAGCGTACTCCCAATACAAAGTAGCCACTGGTCGCTACGCCGAAAAGCAACTACTACCATATCCGGATCGAGCCGATCGATGCGCTCGCTAACGTCCTCATCAAAAGCCTCCAGCTCTCCTTCGACTTCGATTACGCAATTAGAGAACACTCGAAACTTGTTCGAATCACGAATGACAAAGTAGCTAACTTCGCGGCCATAAAGCGGCAGGCGACGCACGCCAAGCCAGCGCCAACCTGACGGCATAAGCGGCGCGACACGAATGTGCTTTGGATTATGGTTCAGCCCGCAAGCTCCCTCGATCGCAGCCCACAAGTAGCGCGGCGGTTCCCATGGCGAAAGCCGCATCCCGCGGTTGACAAGAGATTCGCCGTCGAACCACTCAGAGAACTGTCCAGGAACGGTGTTGAACATCTTGGGGTCACGCAAATAGTGAGCGTAACCTTGTTTGAGGTTACGAGCCATCGCGTCGGGATAAATTTTGGCGGCCGCAAACGCATACCAGAATGACAACCCTGGCCAGACGCCGCCGATGAGCCCAACGTCGCGGTATGGAGTGTAATCTGGCGATAGACGTGAAACAGTCCGCAAACCTGCTTCCGTTTGGAAATCAGGCGTGTTCAGCCGGCTAATAATGCGATATGCGACGGGTGCCGGGGCAACGTCAAACATGACCGGGAAAACCTCGTCTCCCGTCACGTCGGCATGTGGCTCGCCGTCAATATCGATATTCAATAAATACATCCCATTGCGCGGGTTCAGCAAATGCTTGTTGATCGCGGCGCGTATGTCGCGCGCGCTTGCATGATAGTGCGCGGCGAGCGAATCAAATTCATCATGCTGTTCTGGCACTTGGTCGGCCATAAAGCGTGCCAAGTGCCCCATTTGTGAGAGCGCCGCGTAGCACTCGGAGTTTATTTCGGTCACTGCGCCGTTGATAGAAAAGTTGGGGATAATATTTCTCCAGCCTGCGATGCCTCGGACTTCGACACCTGTCGCGGTACAGACGACCAAGCAACGGTCATCGCATTGAGAGAGAATGTAGTCTGCAGCCTTAGAGATCACAGGCCAGATTTGTTTCAGAAATTCGTTGTCGCCGGTCGTGCGGTAATAGTGAGCGCACCCCAAAATAAAAAGCGGCGTATCGTCATTGATGTTAAGCCCGTAGTCCACCGTTTCACCAGTCACGGCGTTATAATACTCAGGCATCTTGCCCGAATCGTATTGCGTTTGGGCAAAGCGCCACAGCATAGCTTTTGAAATGTCCTGTGCCAAAAAATTGCAGCCAACAACAAACCACGACAGATCTCGCGCGACGACAGCGGCAGACGATCCGGGGCTGTTGGTAAACCCGACCCCTTGCGGGTACCGGGCCAGCACCCGCAGCATGTTGACCTTGGCCCAGTATGCGCCGTCATTAATCGTTTTGTCAGGCGTCAGAACCTGCGAAACTTTGACGGCGCTTTCATAAAAGTCTTCGGTACGTGTGAGCGCGTCGTCAACGGCTTTGGCGGCGTTGTAGATTGACCTGGCTCGCTCTTTGCCGCGCTCGCTGAACACTTCAATAAAACTAACGCGTTCGGTCTTTCCCGACGGAATTGTAATGATCGTGCCGAGCGCTGCAACGATATCGCCCTGCTCGACCGTTGTGTTCTCTAACGGTGGAACGTTTTGCGGGTCGTAGGATTCCGCCGCGTG
>JBPYDX010000282.1:0-4100 GCA_051986115.1 Candidatus Eremiobacteraceae bacterium | reverse complement strand
CGCCAGGTAGCGCTCTTCGAAGCACTGGAACTGCCTCTGCCGCTGTTCGCACATGTTTCCATGATTCTGGCCCCGGATCACCAGAAGCTATCAAAACGCCATGGCGCGACTTCGATTGCCGAATATCGCGAGCTTGGGTACACGCCCGAAGCGCTCGTGAACTACCTTGCGCTCTTGGGCTGGTCTCCCGGTGATGACCGAGAATTCTTTACGCTCGATGAACTTACCAAAGTTTTTTCACTTGAACGCGCAAGCAAAAGTCCAGCAGTTTTTGACACCGCCAAACTGCGCTGGTTTAATGCGCATGCTATCCGTGCGCTACCTCGCACTGAACGCGCGACGCTTTTTGGTCAGTGGGCAACCAATGGACAACCACCGGCAGATCCCGAACTACGCGACCCACTATGGCTCGAGTTGCTGTGCGATGCGATCAGCGATCATGTCGAGGTGCTCTCCGACGTGCCGCGCGAGGTTGGCAGTTTGTTACGCGAGGATATCGCGTACGACGCTGCAGCAGGCGAAGCACTGGCCGACCCGGCCGCAAGAACAATGCTCAAAGAGTTTCATGATGTCGCCGCAGCGCAAACAAGTACAGATGCGTTTGTCAAAGCAACAAGTAAAGAAGCACTCAAAGCACTGGGTGACAAGTATGGGCTTAAAGGGCGCGCGCTCTTTCGTCCCATCCGGGTCGCCGTGACTGGTTCGGAACACGGTATCGAGCTTGCGTTGCTCCTGCGTCTGCTCGGCCCGCGCCGCGTAGCGGAGCGCATTGCACGCGCACTCGCACACTTTGCGTGAGGGGGCAGGAGCACTGCGGCCCAGCCTGAGAAGGTGACCGCCCATGTCGAGGTCGACGCACCTCCCCCGTCCCCCTTACCGAAGCCACATTCGGTCCTGCCGCTGTTGCTGTTGATAGGGCGCAGGCTGCGCCCTTCATCTTTGAACTTTCCTTTTCTTTAGGCAGGACCTCATGCAACGAGAATCATTCTTCAAAAACATCAGTGCGGACTGGCGCGCGTGCTTCGAACGCGACCCCGCAGCAAATAACTGGCTTGAAGTTTTGCTCGCCTATCCGGGCTTCCACGCCATCGTGGCACACCGTTTGATTCATCCTTTGTATCGGTGGCATGTGCCGCTGATCCCGCGTTTGCTCTCGCACATCATGCGCTTTCTGACGGGTATCGAAATTCATCCCGGGGCTGAGATTGGGCCTGGATTCTTTATCGATCATGGCATGGGTGTGGTGATCGGCGAGACGACCGAAGTTGGTGCGAACTGCACGCTGTATCAAGGCGTGACGCTTGGAGGCACGAGCCTGCAGCACGGAAAGCGTCATCCGACGCTTGAGGATAGCGTGGTCGTCGGAGCGGGTGCCGCTATTTTAGGTGCAATCGTTGTCGGTACGAATTCGAAAGTAGCGGCTGGCGCCGTCGTGGTTAAGTCGGTTCCGCCCAACTGCACCGTCGTGGGCGTGCCCGGTCGTGTTGTCTTCCAAGACGGCAAGAAGGTTGAAGAACCGGTGATTCCGCAGGTCGACATGCCCGATCCAACGATTGACGCCATTACCGCCCTCAATGCTCGCGTCGAGGCGCTCGAGGCACAAGCGCGGCGCGAAAAAAGCAGTCATGGCGCTACGTCTTTATAACACACGCACCCGCCAAGTCGAAGAATTCAAGCCCATCGCACCACCCAAGGTGTCGATGTATGTTTGCGGCATGACCCCAAGCTTTCACCCGCACTTAGGACACGCGCGCACATTTATCACCTTTGACGTTTTATTTCGTTATCTACGCGCGGCCGGTTACGACGTTACCTACGCAAGAAACATCACCGACATCGATGATCGCATTATCGAACGTTCGAACACCGAGGGGGTGCCTTGGGATGATGTCGTTGCGCGCTACTACGGCGAGTTCGAGGAATGTGCGGCTCGCCTCGGTATGCTGCAGCCGACGCTCTCACCGCGAGCTACGCACGAAATGCCCGAAATCCTGAGCATGATCGAGGAACTGGTCGCCAAAGGCGCCGCCTACGAAACGGGCGATGGCGTTTACTTTGCCGTCGATAAAGACTCGCACTATGGAGAATTGAGCCGACGCAATGTGGATGAGTTGCGCGCCGGCGAACGCATCGCAGTGCGTGAGGACAAACGCGATCCTTTGGATTTTGCGCTGTGGAAGAAAGCAAAACCCGGGGAGCCGACGTGGGAGAGCCCCTGGGGTCCTGGGCGACCCGGCTGGCATATTGAGTGCTCAGCTATGTGCCTACGCTATCTTGGGGACCACCTCGACATTCACGGCGGCGCAACAGATCTGGTTTTTCCTCATCACGAGAATGAAATCGCACAAACAGAAACCGCCACCGGCAAGCACCCGATGGCAAATGTTTGGGTTCACTCAGGCTTGCTTCAGGTGGACAACCAGAAGATGAGCAAGTCGCTGGGCAACTTCAAGCCGCTCACCGAAGTGTTGCGTGAGCACAATCCAGCCGCGGTTCGTTACCTCTTCCTGCAGACAGGCTATCGCAAACCTTCCAATTATACGGTGGCCGCTTTGGAAGGGGCGCAGAAGGGCTTGCGTGGCTTATATTCGTCGCTCGATGCCTTGCGAGCAGCGGCGGGTCCGGGCGCGGCTATCAAAGCATCTAGCCGCGGCTCGCAAGAATTTGATGCATTTTTGGAAGACGACCTCAATACCGCCGGTGCACTTGGCTGGCTCCAAAAGAAGGTCGAGGACGAACGTGTGGCTGCCTCGCGTAACTCAGCCAACGCCAAAGAAGTCGTCGCCCTGGCGGAGCGCTGCCTTGACGTGCTCGGCCTCCCGGTGAGCGCGCAGGCTGCGGGCTTTGCGACCTCGCCTCGTGAGGTCAAACTCAGCGCTGAACATCGCGCTTTGCTGTACGCTATTGTGGGCGATGGCGAGGCGGATGACGATGCGGTGCTGGTCGATCGCGTCGTCGCCAAACGTGACCAGGCCCGAGCCGGCAAGGACTTTGCAGAATCCGACCGCTTGCGAGACGTGCTCGCTCGGGCGGGCATCGCGCTGCAAGATTCAAAAACCGGTTCGAAGTGGACGCTCGATGGCGGATGACGTCGAGCAGATTTTTGGATTTCACGCCGTCGAAGAGGCCCTGCGCGCAAGAGAGCCGTTGCGCCAGATCATCATTGCAAAGCATCGTGAACGCGATCCAAAAGTTGCCGGGCTAATCGAGCAGGCCAAAGCCAACAAAATTCCAGTCGTCTTTGAGATAGCGCGCAATGGTCGCCGCGATGCCCACGCGGATCATCATCAACATATACGCGCGGTGTTGCCTCCGTTTGCGTACACGCCGTGGCAGCAGATTCGGGCCCAGATCAAGGCCGCACAAAACACTTTGGTCGTGGCCATCGACCACCTCGAAGATCCCCAAAACCTCGGCGCGGTATTACGTAACGCTGAAGGCGCGGGAGCCGATGCCATCGTGATGCCAGACCGGCGCAACGCAGCTGTAACCGCTGTCACCCGCAAGGCTGCTGCAGGCGCCGCCTCACACCTGAGAATCGCCCGTGTCCCGAATATTGTGGCTGCAATGGAGGCACTGAAAGACGATGGCTGTTGGGTCACTGGCCTCTCGCCCGCACCGTCTGCTGTGAATTACTATGAGGTCGACTACACACAAAAGTGTGTGCTCGTCATCGGAGCCGAAGGAAAAGGGTTATCGCGGCTCGTGAGCGAGCGCTGCGATGCTCTGGTACGCATCCCTTTACACGGACGCGTCGCTTCGTTGAACGCAGCAAGCGCCGCCGCCGTAGTCTTGTTTGAGGTCGCCAAGCGCCGCGCGCGCTAACGCTCGCTGCCTGTCCTGTCAAGTCTTCTACTGAGATTGTGACGCAGGCGAACAAGCCGAAAATCGGCTCAAAACTTGACGAAATGGGCACTCGAACATATAATCGGTAAGGACTGCAAGGGCACACGAAGCAGCCAGAAACTTGGGGGTAACGCACTATTTTGGGGGCACTTCACCCAGTCGAAGACACTCTTGACTACAGCGAACGGGCGGACGAAGAACTCGTAAATGCAGCGAAGTGTGGCGACAACCTCGCCATGGAGTTCCTGCTCAAC
>JBPYDX010000281.1:0-7268 GCA_051986115.1 Candidatus Eremiobacteraceae bacterium | reverse complement strand
TATGTGCAGGGAATCCGAAGAGATAGACCATTGAGGGCACAAAAATAATGCCACCGCCAATGCCAAACAGGCTCGCAATAAAGCCCGCACCAAGACCGATGAGCGCCGCCGGCAGCGCGCGAAAGCCTTTCCTCTCCTCGTCGCTTACAACCAGAGCCTCAGGGCCTTGACCGGGGTGAAGCAATAAGCGCAAGCCAACGATGAGCAGCAGCGCTGCAAAGAGTGCACTGAAAAGTCCGCGAGGGACATGTTGATCGGCAAAACCTCCGGCGATAGCTCCAGGAATGCCGGCAGCTGCAAACACTAATCCCGATCGCCAGTCGACGCGCCGCTCGCGCAAGAAGGTGAACGAGCCAGATGCGGCGTTGGCAAGGACAACGGCCATAGAAGTCCCTGCGGCCTCTTTTGGGGACACGTGAGCAAAAAGCAGCACGGGGACAACAAGGATGCCGCCGCCGACACCGACCAACGTGCCATAGGTGCCCGCACAAATGCCAAGCAGGATGAACCCGATAACGTCCGCAGCGCTCACGACTGACGGGATGCTTGCTGAGGACGCGCAGCGCATCCTGCGCTTGTCAGCTCGCTCATAGCATGTCCGCACACTACGTTTATTTGGTGCGTTGCGCCGATGGAAGTTTCTATTGCGGCTATGCTGTTGATGTCGTTAAGCGCGTTCGACAGCACAATGCAGGGAAAGGCTCGAAGATACTACGCGGCAAGTTGCCGGTGCGTTTGGCGTACGCTCGCAAGTTTCGCGCAAAAGGCGATGCGTTGCGCCATGAAATAGCGCTCAAGCGCCAGTCGCATGCGGACAAAGATGACCTCGCGCGGGCTTGGCGCAAACGAGCCCGGTGCTAAACGCGAGAAATGTACTTTCGCTCTCGCGTGTCGATGCGGATGGTGTCGCCGGGATTGATGAATAACGGAACGCTGACAACCGCGCCCGTTTCGAGTTTGGCGGGCTTTTGAACGTTGGTGGCGGTATCGCCGCGAAAGCCGGGATCGGTTTCAACGACTGTAAGTTCAACGTGATTGGGCAGTTCAGCTCCGATAACTTTACCGTCATGAAACTGCACGTTTATAACCATGCCTTCTTTGAGCAGGTCAACGTTGTCGCCGAGCATGTCGTGTCCGAGATGAATTTGTTCGTAGTTCGCATTGTCCATGAAATGGAAATCATCGCCGCTTCCATATAAGTATTGCATTTCGCGCGTCTCGACGATGGCGCGAGGCAGCATTTCACCTGCTCGAAAGGTCTTTTCCAACACGTTGCCTCGCACCACATTTTTTAACCGGGTGCGCACAAATGCCGATCCTTTGCCAGGTTTAACATGTTGAAAATCAACGACCTGCCAAAGCTGGCCATCGACGATAATCGTCACCCCCGTGCGAAAATCGTTACTTGAAATCATTACTTCCGACTTGCTCCTTGGAAGCGCCAACGCGCAACTCAGTTCCGGTGATCAACCGTTTGATGTTGGCGGCGTGCCGCCACAAGACCAACACGAGCGCGATCACCGCGTATATCGTGTACCAGACAGGCGCACGCAACAACACAAGACTCACCGGAACAGAAGCGCTGCCTAAAATGGATCCGAGAGAAGAGTAGCGAGTGAGCGCTACAGTTACCAGCCAAACGATCGCAAACACAATCGTCGCGGGCCACGACAATACGACGAGTACGCCCAATCCTGTGGCCACGCCTTTGCCACCTTTGAAATGCAGAAAGATTGACCAGTTGTGTCCGACAATTGTCGCCAGACCCGCGGCGGCAATTCCCCAACTACCAGGAGCAAGCCAATGAGTCGCAAGCAGCGTCGGGATCATTCCTTTGAGAACGTCACCAACGAGTACGAGCGCCGCTCCGTACGGTCCGAGCGCTCGCATCGAATTGGCTGCGCCGATGTTACCGCTGCCCACGGTTCGTGGGTCAACCCCAAAGAGCCCGCGGCCAACGACAATACCAAACGGGATCGAACCGACGAGATAGGCGCCGATCAGTCCAAGGACAAGCAGCATCATCGCTGCTCGTCAGCTGCGCTTGACGCGATCAGGTCATCTGCCTGCGTTGCATCTTGTTGCACGCGCGGACGGAACAGCAGACGCAGCGGCGTGCCCTCAAATCCGAACGCTTCGCGCAGGATGTTTTCGAGATAGCGCTCGTAGGAAAAATGCAGCAAGCGAGCGTCGTTGACGAAGAAAACAAACGTTGGTGGCGCAACGTCGCTTTGGGTCGCGTAGTAGATCTTCATCGCGTGACCGCGAAACGGCGCAGGTGGTCGGGCTCGAAAAGCGTCGCGGACAACCGCGTTGAGCTTTGCCGTCGCAACGCGCTTGCGCCGCTGGGCTGCGACTGCCGCCGCGGCTTCACAGACTTTCTGCACGCCCCGTTTCGTGAGCGCCGAGGCATACATGATTTTGGCATACCGGGCAAAGGCGAATTGGTTGCGCAGCACCTCGTCAGCCTGTTCGCGGTCAAAAGAGCTACGGTCGACCAAATCAACCTTGTTCAGCAGCAAAATGAGACCTTTGCCTTCTTCGATTGCCAAACCCGCGATACGCTCGTCCTGTGTTGTCGCGCCGGTCATGACGTCGATGACCACAATCGCCACATCGCAGCGCGCGATCGCAGCGACAGCCCGCAGCGTGCTAAAATGCTCGAGCGCCGAACCACGGCGTTCGTGCCGCCGTATTCCTGCAGTGTCGATCAGAACAAAATTTTGATCGCCAATTTGTATCTCGGTGTCAGTGGGATCGCGAGTGGTCCCTGGCGTTGCCGACACCACCGCCCGCTCGCGACCGAGCAGCGCGTTGACGAGCGACGATTTGCCGACATTTGGTTGTCCAACGATGGCAAGGCGAATCGTGGTATCATCTCCGGCAGGTGCTTCACCCTTGGGAAGTCGCTCGACTATAGCATCCAGGAGATCGCCGCTTTGCAGACCGTGAATGGACGAAACGGCAAGTGGCACGTCAAATCCAAGCGAGCAGAATTCATAAATGCTCGCGGCTGTCTTGGGCGACTCAACTTTGTTCGCAACCAGCAACACGCGATCGCGCTTACGCCGTAAAATATCAGCGACGTCTATATCCTGCGCCATCACCCCAGTTTTGGCATCGACGACGAAGATGATAAGGTCGGCCTCATCGATTGCCATTTGCGCTTGCGCTCGCGTTTGTTCGGCAAGATCGTCAACACGCCCGGTCTCGATGCCGCCGGTGTCGACGAGCGTAAAGTCGCGCCCGTTCCACTCGACCAAACCATACAGCCTATCGCGTGTGACACCAGGCGTTGCCTCAACGATGGCAACGCGTTTTCCGACGAGGCGGTTAAAGAGAGCGGATTTGCCCACGTTAGGGCGCCCGACGATTGCAACGATGGGTGCAGCGCTGGCCACGGCACACTCACTGTTCGCTAAAGCCCGGTCAGTGGCCCCCAGTCCAGGGGCTGCTGCGCGACCAGAGAAGTCTTGGACATGGCGTTACGCGCCTTGTTGCTTGCACTGTGTGCAGTTATCGTACTTGCAAGTTCCGCCGGTGCTAGTGCGGGGCATGGCAGCATCTACGTAACGACGTTGCCGCCTGGCGCGACCGTCTGGCTTGACGGAACCTACATGGGTGAGACGCCGTTGTTCATCGATCAGCTTGACAGCGGGCGTCACTTCATTACGTTAACGCGTAGTGGATGGCAACCGCAAAGCGCGCCGGCGGACGTCACCATTGGCCGAGTCACGACGGTGAGCGCGGTTCTTGTTGCAACCAACCCGGTATCGCGACCAAATCAAAATCGCGCGAAGGGTACGCTGAGCATTCGAGATGCAAACGGGGCTAAGGTTTATTTGGATGGCGAAGCACTGGGCACGCCGTATGAAAATCAGGCAGTAGCGGCAGGTGATCACATCTTGCTTGTGCAGCGAGGCAGCAATCGGCAGACGACCAGCGTGCGCATTTATCCTGACGTGACGACGACCGTCTCGCTTACTCCGAGCCGACAGAGCTCGGTACCCGGCGGCAGCGACGACGTCTTGGCGCCACTAACCGATTACGTCCCTGCGAACGATTTTACGGTCAGCGGCGATGAGATCACAATTCATCATGACGACATCGAGCTTGAGTGCACAATCGGTTCGCGCAACTACACGTTTAACGGCAAGGCTGGAACGCTCGACGTCGCTCCTGCCATGGTGGCCAACAAACCCTATTTGCCACTTTCTCTTCTCAACCGCATCGCCGGCCCCGCCAAATCGGGCGGGCACTAACAGGGCGCGCGCCGCCGTTAAAGAGAATCTGGACTGATGCCCTCGATTTACATGCAGACCTTCGGCTGCCAAATGAATGTGGCCGATTCCAACGGTTTGGCGCACCAAGCATGGTCAATGGGGTGTTCCTTTACCGACCACCCGGAAGAAGCGGATATCCTGATTCTCAACACATGCGCCATTCGCGAAAAAGCTGAGATGCGCGTGTACAGCCGGCTCGGGCAACTTAAACTTATCAAGCGCCCGAACAGTAAGTTGTTGGTCGCCGGCTGTTTGGCGGAAAAAGATCGCGCAGTTATGCGGAAAAAAGCTCCCCAGGTCGATGCGCTCTTGGGGCCGCGCGAATATCGTAAATTCAAAACGTTGTTGTCACAGTGGGGTGTTCCCACCGACCTGCCGCCGCCGCAAACCGAGATGCGGCTTCCAAGTGCCGAGGATGCACCGGGAGAAGACGCTGCGCTCGAATTTGCCCATTTGCGTGCGCTTGTGAGCATCACGCGCGGCTGTGAAAAATTCTGTACGTATTGCATCGTGCCATATACGCGTGGCCCACTCGAGAGCATAGCGCCTCAGGAAATCGAGGAACAAATACGGCGCGAGATTCGATGCGGTGCAAAAGAAATAACGCTATTGGGTCAAAACGTCAACTCGTACTCGTACGAGGGTGTTGACTTTTCTGATTTGTTGCTTCGTGTGAGCGCTATCGAAGGGCTCGAGCGCCTCACCTTCCTGACATCGCACCCGCATGATTTCAATCGTCGTGTGGTTGATACGCTTGCTGAGCTGCCGAACGTGGAGCCGCGCCTGCATTTGCCTGTACAAAGCGGCAGCAACGATGTGCTCCAAGCGATGGCGCGCCTGTACACGATCGAAGATTATCTCGACAAGATCGCATATTTTCGCGAGCGCTTACCCCGTTGGGCACTGACGACCGACATTATTTGCGGCTTCCCAACCGAAACGGAGCCAGATTTTCTGAAAACGCTGGCGCTTGTTGAACGAGGTGTGTTTGAATACGCCTTCGTCTTTGCGTACTCACCGCGCGCCGGAACGCCTGCCGCGACGATGGAGCCGCAAGTACCACAAGCAGAGCGTTTGCGCCGCCTTCAGGCAGTCAGCGCAGCACAAAACGAGCGTACGCGACAATTCCACGAGTCCTTCATCGGCGAACAGGTCAGGGTGCTCGCGAGCGGTCCCTCAAAAAAAGATCGCACGCGCATGGCTGGCAAAACTGGTCATAATGTAACCGTCGTGTGGCCCCGCGAAGATGGGGCCGGTCAAGATGTACACGCGTCAAGGCCGGTAGTGAATGTTGCCGTCGAGCAAGCTCACACTTGGGGCCTCGTGGGCCGGGTAGCGTAATCGCCCGCACGGTTCGCAGCGCTCGCGCGCCGCACGAGGATAGACCGGCACGCGCGACACCGAGGACGGCAAAGGTCGACGCGGCAGCCGATGTCGGCGCAACATCGCCACTCATCGCCCAATATCTCTCGCTCAAAGCACAATACCCTGAAGCACTCCTACTCTCGAGAGTAGGCGATTTCTATGAGGCGTACGGCGACGACGCCAACGAGCTCGCCAGCGCCCTCAATATCGTTTGCACGTCAAAGGAAGCGGGCAAAGGCAAACGCGTCGCGATGTCCGGTGTTCCTCACCATAGCGTCGATCATTATCTGGCGCGTCTGCTGCGCCAGCGTCGCATCGTCGCTATTGCCGAACAAATGGAAGAGCCGCAGCCCAACCGCTTGGTGCGACGTGAGATTGTGCGGGTACTGACACCCGGAACTGTTTTGGAAGATCAGTTTCTCAATGCAGAGCGCAACAATTATCTGTGCGCGATCGCCACGGCAGCCGGCAAGACCGCGATTGCGGCTGCCGACATTTCTACGTCTTCGATAATGGTGAGCATCATTGAGGATGAAGACACTCTTGCGTCCGAGCTCGATCGCCTTTCGCCGGCTGAAGTAGTCGTCAACCTCGATGAGGATGTCGAGCGCTGCCGGCCGCTCGTCGCCGCGACCTGTCGCGTTGCAGTCTGCGATCCCGAGATGGATATTGACGTCAGCGCCAATTCAGGCAAAGCCGGGCCAGCCGTGCTCGCGCAGATAGCGGTCTCTGAACGCCCTGCGGCGCGCGAAGCGCTTGAATTGCTACAGCGCTACCTTTGCTATTTACGCTTGGATGGACGTGCCATCGTTGCTGTGGCGACAGTGCACGAAACCCGTAAGACGATGGCACTCGATCGCTCCACCCGCAGGCATCTGGATTTGCTGGCCGGATCGGGTGAGAGCAAAGTGGCATCGCTCCTAAGCGTGCTTTCAAAAACGAAGACGGCGATGGGCAGCCGCATGCTGGCCCAATGGCTGTGTGCGCCCTTACTCGATGTCGCGGCCATCGCTTTGCGCCACGACAGCGTCGAAGCGTTCGCATCAGCTCATTCCTTTCGTCTCGATCTGCAGCGCGAGCTTTCGGCGGTGGGCGACGTTGAGCGCATTGCACAAAAGATCAGCGCCCGCCGAGCCGGACCGCGCGATTTGGCAGCCTTGCGCAGGTCGCTCGAAGCGATATCGCTCGTTGCGCGAGCCTTGCGTAACGAATCGCATGACGTTTTCAAAGACTTCGCCGACCGGTTGGAAGCCGATGACATCCCACAGCGTGCAGCCCGCCTGTTAGAGCTCGCGTTACTGGACGAACCGGCTGCAACGCTCGTCGAAGGCGGTGTGATTCGGCCGGAGCACTCAGCGGAGCTTCGAGAACTGATCGGCTTGCGAACTGCAGGCCGCGACAATCTCTTGGCGCTTGAAGCGCACGTGCGCGCGTCGACCGGCATCAAGGGACTCAAGGTACGCTACACTCAGGCGTTCGGCTACTATTATGAAGTGACAAGGGCGCAGGCAAGCGCTATGCCTGCCGAATTCGTGCGACGCCAAAGTTTGGTGAACGCCGAGCGCTTTAGCGACGCTCGCCTCAAAGAACTCGAGGCGCGCATCATCGGGTCGCGCTCAC
>JBPYDX010000280.1:0-4541 GCA_051986115.1 Candidatus Eremiobacteraceae bacterium | reverse complement strand
CATGATCAAAGAGGACTTTGCAAACTACGCACTGCACTCTTCGGATGTAACCTTTGATATGCGCCGCAATGCTGTGCAGGTACACCAAAGCAGCGCCGAGCCTTGGTCGGTCACCGTCGTCGACACGGGTGACGACACTGCCACTGGCGGGCGCCTCAAGCGCGTGCGCCAGTACATCGGTGACGAAGATTTCTGTTTTACTTACGGTGATGGCGTCGGCGATGTCGACATCACCAAGACGGTTGCCTTTCACCGCGAGCAGGCTACGCTTGCCACCGTCACTGCAACGCAGCCGCCTGGACGTTTTGGCGTGCTGGCTGTCGACCAACAACGCATAACTTCATTTGAAGAGAAGCCACGCGACGGCGCAGGATATATCAACGGCGGTTATTTCGTGCTCTCGCCCAAAGTTATGGATTATATTGAAGGCGACGCGACCTCGTGGGAGCAAGGCCCGATGGTGCGTCTAGCGCGCGAAGGCAATCTTGCCGCTTTCATCCACAAAGGCTTTTGGCAACCACTGGACACGTTGCGCGACAAGACGCTCCTAAACGATCTGTGGAATTCTGGAAAAGCCCCATGGAAGGTTTGGAAGTAAACTCTCAGTTTTGGCAGTCCAAGCGGGTCTTTGTCACCGGCCACACCGGTTTTAAAGGAAGCTGGTTGTGCAGTTGGCTTACGCGCTTAGGTGCGTCGGTAACCGGCTATGCGCTTGCACCCCCGACGAATCCCAACTTGTTTGAGGCAGCCAACGTAAGCGACGTTATGACCTCGATTCATGGCGATATCCGCGACCAAGCCTACCTGCGCGAGCGACTCGTTGCTGCAAAGCCCGAGGTCGTTTTCCATTTGGCAGCGCAGTCGCTCGTCTTCGAGTCTTATGAATCGCCGCTTGAAACGTTCGAAACAAACATTATCGGAACAGCCAACGTCCTCGAAGCACTACGAGCATGCCCCAGCACGCGGGCGGCCGTCATCGTGACCAGCGACAAGTGTTACGATCTAAGCGCGCCTGAAGCTCGCCATCGCGAGGGCGATTCGCTGGGCGGGCAAGACCCCTATTCTGCCTCCAAAGCAGGCGCAGAACTCATCACGGCAGCTTACCGCAGCTCTTTTTTCTCAAAGACGCGCGCCGGCCAAAGTGACGCAGCAATTGCAACCGCACGCGCCGGTAACGTAATCGGCGGGGGCGATTGGTCCGCTCACAGGCTCTTGCCCGACGCTGTTCGCGCTTTTACCGAGCGCAAAACATTGGTGCTACGCAACCCATCGTCGGTGCGTCCGTGGCAGCACGTGCTCGACCCGCTGCGTGGCTATCTCATGCTCGCGCAGCAGCTCTACAGCGAAGGAACTCGCTTTGCCAAGGCTTGGAATTTTGGACCACCGCCTTCACATGAAGTGACGGTCGATGCGGTGGTTGGGGAATTTGCGCAGGCATGGGGAACCGACGCCCAGTTTGAAATCGAGACCAAGGCGCACTTTGCCGAAGCTCCCGCGCTGCGATTGAACAGCGAACTCGCGCAGCGCGAGCTTGAATGGCACACGCAGATCCCACTTTTGCAAGCAGTTCGAATAACAGCGCAGTGGTATCTCGCGTACGAAGCCGGTGACCGTGCGGCCGATCTTGTGGACGCTGATATAGCGGGGCTGGCAAAGCTAGCACTCCATTGACGTATCATTGCCGCTTCTGCGCCGCTCCACTACGCACCATCGTCGTCGATCTGGGGCTTTCACCCTTATCGAACTCGCTCTTGCGCGCCGACCAGCTCGACCACCCGGAGCCAATGTATCCGCTGCAGCCACTGATCTGCGAAGTCTGTTGGTTGATGCAAGTGCCCCAGTTTGAAGCACCGGAAAATATTTTTAGCGACTACGTGTATTTTTCATCATACTCAACTTCCTGGATGGCCCACGTAGAAAACTATGCCGACGCGATGGTTGCGCGTCTCAAACTAAACGACCAAAGTCTCGTGATCGAAATCGGCAGCAATGATGGCCATTTGCTCGAGTGCTTTATCCGTCGCGGCGTCGCCGTGCTTGGCGTCGAGCCGTCGGCAAATGTCGCCGACCAAGCTCGCGCGCGCGGCATTCGAACTGAAACAATGTTTTTTGGAGAGCGCTCGGCAGAAAAACTTGTGGAGCACTATGGGCGTGCCGATCTTGTCGCGGGGAACAACGTCCTCGCTCACGTGCCCGACATAAACGATTTCGTCGGTGGCCTCGCGCGGGTGCTCAAGCCTAACGGCACGATAACGATGGAGTTTCCCCACTTATTGAAACTACTCGAGCACACAGAGTTCGATACGATCTATCACGAGCATTTTTCATACCTCTCGCTGACAACCGTGAGCCAAATTTTTGCTGCGCACGGCCTTACGATTTACGATGTCGAGCAGTTGCCAACCCATGGCGGTTCGCTACGAATCTTCGCGGCGAACAGCTCGGTCGCAGCAGAGCCCTCAGCGAGCGTCGTCAATATCGAGGTTGTCGAGCGAGCCTATGGGCTGCAAACCCTTGTCCCCTATGCGAGCTTCGCGCGTGACGTCAAAATCGTCAAAAATGAAGTGCGCAGTTTTTTCAAACTGGCTAAGGAACAAGGCAAAACTGTTGCCGGTTACGGCGCACCCGCCAAGGCGACAACCTTATTGAATTATTGCGAGATCGGACCTGACATGCTTGCGTACACTGTCGACCGCAATCCCCTCAAAGTTGGCCGCTACATCCCGGGTGTCCGCATACCGATTGAAGCGCCCGAACGGATCGCAGCGACGCGGCCGGACTACATTTTGATCTTGCCATGGAATTGGGCCGACGAAATCCGCGAGCAAATGGCATTTGTCCGCGACTGGGGCGCTCAGTTCGTTTTGCCAATCCCCAGAATTGCGGTTGCCTAACTAACGAGCTCGACCCGCGTTCGGGCGGCTTGCAGCAGCCGTAAGTTTTCGTCGCGATAGTTGGGATTCATCAGAATTGCACTCGTGACGCCTCGATTGCCGAGTTCGCTCGGTCCGACGACCGGATGACCCGTGCCGCCGACAAACAGACCTTGCTTATCCGGGCTGATATCGACGGCGCAATCAACCAATTCGGCGTGCGGATCGATGACATTGAGAAAAGTGACACCTTTGGCGCCGGCGCCCCACACTGCAACGTTGCCGGCTTTCTTCAATTGCACCAATCGAGATGTCCACTCATCCCGCAGCTGGCGCTCGTTTTTTGCAAACGCCTCGGCCAGCGCGACGGTGTTGCCCGTATTCGTACCGAAGGTTTGACCGCTTGGGGCGGTTGTAGCCTCAAGCCACATGTACTGCCCACCAAAGACGCTGTCGATATGTTGCACGCGAAAGCCGGCGCGTTCGAACGCCGTTGACAGCGAAGCAGGATTGAAATACGAGCAGTGCTCGTAAAAGAAATCCCAAAATACTTGGTTGCGCAAAATCCATGTGACAGACGGCGTTTCAAAGAAAACGTGCGGCCGCTGCGAGCGCGACAGCGCGGCGCGCACGGCGACAAGCAATCCCACAGGATCCGCGACATGCTCGATCACGTGACGGCAAACGACAACGTCGGCTTCTAGCGCTGCGTCACTGCCTTCGAAGTAGCGTCGCACGTAGTGAATGCGCCCGTCGGCAGATTGCGCTGCGCCACGATACGCGGGGTCAAATCCGAACCCGCGGCTGGCCGGCATAGCGCTGACAAGGTGTTCGAGGAACCAGCCGTTTCCGCAGCCGACCTCGACAATCGCCGCTGCAGCGAGCTCCGCATCGCCGGCGAGCCGCCGAATGTGCCCATCCAGATAGCTACTAAATTCTGCCGAGCACGTTTGATTGTTGTCGTAATGGCGGTCGTACTGCGTCTTCGCCGGATCGAACGCAGCATTGAACACAAACCCGCAAGTCGCGCACGCGACGCAGTGCAGCGAGCCGCGGTCAATATTGAGCGCATCCTTCCGATACTTGTAAAGGACGTTTTGAAAAACTGGAACGTTGTTACGTTCCAGGAAGACGACTAGGGATGACCCAAGGCATACAGGACACGTTTTGCCCACGGCACTTGGCATGCAGCGGGTTTCGGCCCGCCGCTATAAGACACATGCAGTATGAGCGCACACGATCCGTCTGACCCAGACGCGATTTCGAAAATGTCGGCCGACAATCGACTCACTGCAGTCGCCGGCGAATTCATTCGCCTGTCGTGCGATTATCGTTATTCGTACAATTTTAGCTGGCTCGGACGACCGGTAATCCAGTACCCGCAAGATCTTATCGCTTTGCAAGAAATCATCTGGTCCCAACAGCCCGATTTGATTGTTGAAACAGGCGTTGCGCACGGTGGTTCCGCCATTTTTTATGCGTCGATGCTGGAGCTTCTGGGCGGCCCGCGCAGCGTCGTGGCAATTGATATCGATATTCGCGCGCACAATCGAGCCGCCATCGAAGCTCACCCCCTTGCCAAACGAATCAGCCTTATCGAAGGGTCGTCAACAGACGGCGCTGTCATCGCGCGCGTGCGCGAGCTTGCACAAGGACGGCGCAGCGTGC
>JBPYDX010000279.1:0-7798 GCA_051986115.1 Candidatus Eremiobacteraceae bacterium | reverse complement strand
AGCCAACGACTCCCACATTGATTAGCGCGTACACAATTGCGCCCAAACCCAGCGTTGCGAGAATCCCGCCTAACCAGTCAACACCTTTTGCTGCTTCATTGCGGCTTTCAGGAACGAAGAGGACGGTCACCGCGATCGTGATCAGCGCCAGGGGAAGGTTGACAAAAAATATCCAGCGCCAAGAGGCATGCTGCACGATAAAGCCGCCCAGCACCGGTCCCGCCGCGGACGTTATGGCGGTGAAGCTAGACCACATGCCGATTGCTTTGCCTCGCTGTTGCTCAGAGAACGATGCTCCAAGAATCGCAAGACTTCCGGGCGTAAGCAGCGCACTTGCCACTCCCTGTAAGGCTCGAGCGGCGATCAACTCGTTGACTGTTTGCGAAAGTCCGCAAAGAGCAGATGCACCTGCAAATGCGACCACGCCCGTCAAAAAGATTCGTTTGCGACCTAAGTCATCACCGAGCGACCCGCCAACCAAAATGAGCGCCGACAAGAACAACGAGTACGCTTCTATCACCCATTGGGTGCTTGCCAGCGTCGTATGTAGTTCTGTTTGAATGGCTGGAAGTGCAACGTTGACCGAGGTCGCGTCGATAAAAACGATACTTGACGCGAGAATTGCAGCGCCCAAAATCCACGGGCCGCGATTTTGCGGCGTCGCACGAGCCTGCTTGCTCGTCGCAGCGATGACATCGCACGGTGGGCGAAGTGCCAGCGACATGCCTGCCCGAGTGCCCGGTTTGGGCGAGATGTTCCTCTCGCGCTTGAATCAATTCAGAATGGAGCTGTATCTCTCCAAACCGTTTTTAAAATCGCCCGAAACAGGTCATCGTGCACATTTTCCCACTCGGCAGTCACCGCGGTTCCCGCTCGCGCGTTTTATCGAATCATTTGGTGGCCAGCTAACCGTGCTCGGTTTTGGTGAAGTTGTGCTCCGGTTCACCATCGATGTCGTCGAAACCATCACTTGCGACGAGCGTCCAGACTAAGGTCCCGCTAAGAAGAGGAAGCGGCCTCACACCCGCCCCTCAAGAGCGTAGAACGAACATTTGTGACGGCTGAAAGTATTGCGATTAGCCGAAAATACAAGAGATGTCCTGATTTGTTGAAGGTCCAGCTGTTTGAGGGACAGCCAGGCGCTTGAGCTTGGCTAGACCGCTCCTGGGTATATTATCAGTGTTGTCGAAAAATAATCATGTAGAAATACGACAATATCAATAGAAATATGTGAAGTGAAGATATTAGTATGAAAGACCTCGACGTTCACGCCAACGTAACACCGCTACGCACATCGCTGTTCGATCGATTGCGTCGCGACGAAGATATTCTCACTCTTATTGACCAGGCAGACTCAGTCTTGGGCGCGATGGGCTATACAGATCACGGCCGTCGCCACGCGACGTTGGTTGCGGTCAATGCGTCCCGCGTACTTGCGACGCTGGGTTACGATACCCATCATTGCGACCTCGCCGCTGTGGCAGGCTTGCTGCACGATGTAGGCAACTGCGCCGGCAGGCCCGGCCATGCGTCGTCAGGTGCCGTTTTCGTTTACCAGCTGTTGGCGAGCCGGGGAGTCGAAGTTCGCGATGCAGCGGTGATCATGTCCGCGATTGGCAGCCATGATGAAAACGAACAAGGCACAGCAATCGATGCTGTAAGTGCCGCCCTGATTATCGCCGATAAAGCCGATATTCATCGCTCTCGAGTGCGGACGAGAAAGATCGCTGATTTCGACGTCCACGATAAGGTCAATTATGCGGTCACCAAGGCTATGCTTGAGGCGCATGCTGCTGCCAAAGCCATTACGCTAGCGCTCGTTTGCGACCTAAGTTTGGCAGGTCCAGCCGACATTTTAGACTTATTTAATGTGCGATTCGCCATGAGCCGCAACGCTGCCACCCTCTTGGGTTGTTCATACACTGTCATCGTTAACGACGCGCCTATCTTATAATACTTGATGGGAGCAGGCGCAGCACCGATCCGATTCGGGGTTATCTCGGAGGGGTCGCAGCTGCTAGCCTGGCACGCGCGTTGCCTCACTGACCTCTGCGGAGCTGCGAACGCTCAGTGGGTCATCCATGTCAAGACAACTCACGTTCTAGCAGATGCTAAGGAACGTCAAAGGACGCTAACCTCGTGGCTTTATGGTCGCCTCATTCGCGATGCAAAAGCCAGCTCGCAAAAAGTCGCCGATCCGCTGCCCCAAGCACGCGATGCTATCACCGTGACCTGTCAACCCGAAATAAGCGAATCGGGCTCTGTCAGTTTTGATAATGCGACCATAGCCAAACTAAGTTCGCTCGAATTGGACTTCTTGCTGTACTTTGGAAGCGCTCGTCTAACCGGAGACATTTTGCGCGTAGCACGCCACGGCGTTTGGGCGTATCGCTTGCACGCGATTGGCAGCTCACGCACAGCTACGCCAGCCTTCTGGGAAATTGTCGATGGCGAAAACATCACGGGGGCGGTGTTGCTAGCATTGGGGCAGTCAGACGACGCCATTTTGAGAGAAGGCTATCTAGCGACAACTGCATATTCGTACTCAAAAAACCTTGATAACCTTTGTTTCGCGGCCGCACGTTGGCCAGCGTTCGTATGCCGTTCGCTCGAGCGCCTTGGACGAATTGCCCATGAGAAGCGCGTACCATTTGAGCGACAGCCTCATGAAATGCCAAATCTCGGCGCGATGCTGAAATTTGCTTTTATAACGACGTTGCAAAGGATAAACAGAAATTTTGTTATCTATCTGTACCGTCCGATTTGGAATGTCGGGATCGTAAATGCGCCAATAGACGCTTTTGTCGACACGGCGAACAGCCGCCATGCGGACGCAGTAAGCCACGTGCGCTGGCTAAAACCGTTGCGCGGCGGTGCGTTTCTCGCGGACCCTTTCCCCTTTCAACGTGATGGCCGAACGTTTGTCTTCGCCGAAGAATTTGAATACGCACTCGCAAAGGGCCGCATCGTCGCGTTTGAGCTTGCCGATGGCGACCGAAGCTCACCGTCGACCGCTATCGAAGAGCAACATCATCTTTCGTATCCGTACATAGTCGAAGACGACAGCAAGGTCTATTGCATTCCAGAGTCGTTCGAAGCTCGCGAGATCGCCCTTTACAAAGCGCTCGACTATCCGTTGCACTGGGAGAAAACAGCAGTTTTGGTCAAAGATTTCGCCGGCAATGACTCAACGCTGCTGCACTATAATGACAAGTGGTGGCTCTTTTGTACCGACTACGACGTGGGCTTCGCAAACGCGCTGTGCGTTTTTTATGCCGATCAGCTTAGAGGACCCTGGACTGCGCATCCGATGAATCCGGTCAAGATCGATGTACGTTCAGCTTGTCCTGCGGGCACGCCGTTTGTCGCAGGTGGTAAACTGTATCGGCCAGCCCAAGACTGTTCCAAACGTTATGGCTGGCGTGTCACCATAAACCGAGTCGTGACACTGAGCGAGCAAGATTTCTATGAAGAACAAGCCTCGATCGTTGAACCGTTTGCTGATGGATCGTATCGCGCAGGCACTCACACGTTGAGCAGTTTTGGTGCGAATACCGTTGTCGACGGACACCGCTACGAGTTTTATCTCGGTGGCATTCGACATCTCGTGCGCTCATATGGTCGAAGGGCTCTTGAGTCAGCTGGATTTTCAGAAAATGCAATTGCTTGGGTCAAGGACGCCCTGAGGTGAGAGCATGCCCTCACTAACACGGTGCACGCCTCTCTCGCTTGAGAACTGGCGCGCAATTGATGAGCGAACTGCAGCACCAACGTTCACAGCGCGTCCTGCATGGACTCTCGCTTGGTGCGAAGCTTTTCCAAATTTCGTTCCTACACCAATTGAGTGCCGGTTGCAGGACGGGGAAACCGTTTTTGTGCCTTTGCTGCAATCTCGTGCTCGCCTGGGCTGGCGGGTGTGCACGGGTATGCCTTGGGGAGAATGCACGACGGTTTTGCGCGCAGACGGTACCGAGGCCCTGCCATCGACAGCGCAAGCAGCGCTTCGCGCTATCGCGGCGCACAGCTGCGACGCGCTAGAAGTCACCCTGTGGCCCCTAGGCGTGTGCGGCAACGTAAGTCTTGCTGGACGCACAACGACTGGTGAAATCTCGGTGATTGATCTGGCAAACGGCGCCGAAGCGGCGATAGCCGCTATGGATGGCAAGTCAAGGAGAATGGCTGGACAAGCGGAGCGCCGCGGCGTTAGCTGCGCGCTCGCCGAATCGCCCGACGCAGTCGATACGTACTTCGATATGCTGGAATCTTCGGCAAAGCGATGGGGTTTGGAGCGCCCAACAATATCGAAGCAACTACTTCAGAGCGTAGTCAAATATGGTGGTACCGATACCGAGATTTGGTTCGCGCAGTACGAAGGCAAACCAATTGCGGGTGGTGTGGTGCTCTTCGGCTCACAGGAGTTGTACTTTTGGAGCGCCGCTATGTATTCGGAATTTAGCGTCCTGCGACCAAGTAATGCGCTCAACGTGGCGCTGATACGACGAGCAGCGGCTCGCGGCAGACGCTGGTACAATTTGTCGTCGAGTTCGGGTCTAGCCGGGGTCGAACGTTTCAAAGAAGGATTGGGAGCACGACGCGTCACGTATGCGACGGTCACTGTTCGGCGGCCAGCGTACGCCGCGTACAGCGCACTGCGCGCGGTGCTGAACCGCCGAAACTCTTAAACGCTATTGGTGGTTGTCGTCTCCATCTTGGCCATGATGGGGATTGCCTTTGCCTTTATCCCAGCCTTTGTGTAGACCCTCGCCATGCCAATCGCGTTCGCCTTCATACCGCCAGGCATAGCCGTACGCGCGAGGACCGCATCGCGCGCCAGCTCCGTAAAACGCGCACAAGTGGATTCCGTCGTTGCTCGCATACACAACAACGCCGCCAGGATAGACCATGCGCCCGTCGCCGTACACGACGCCGCCGTCACCCGTGTGACCCACGACTGTTTCACTGGAAACGGCTTTGTGTTGGTAATTATTATAGAGAACGATTCCCAGGGTTACCGCAGTCGCAGCCAAGATAATGTTGCGAGTGGATTGCTGGCCGGCAGTCTCGGCAGAACTTGGATGTATCGACACCAGACCGATCAACAACCCTACAACGATTGCGACAGATGATGTAAACCAATATGATCTACGTTTTGCAAAATCAAGCATACTTCTAAACCCCTTCTTATATTGTCGAACGTTTTCTTGACTAAAAACGATACGGTCATGCGTGGTGTGATGTAAGCATAGACGAGCGTAGTGACAGACGACACACGCCGAGGCATAAAAAATGCTCGATACATTACCGTCTTGATGGAAAGCTGAACGATGAGCGACGATGTGCCTACACTATCGCGCCCACCCTCAACAACGCAATCCGTCTAATACCCCGCGCAAACGGGCGCCGGTTTCAACGGCACGACCAATACCGTTGGCGGCCAAGGAGCTTCACGAGTATCTCGTTCTCTCCGTACGGCATTACAGTGAACAGCGGCGGTGGTTCGACCTACAATTACGATGCGATTCAAGACCAAGTAACCGCTCCAAAACCCAATGTCGTGGCAGACGCGCAACGGGAGTATTAAGCCTAGTCCTCGGAACCAAACGGTAGCACTCCAAGCATGCTTTTTCCAACAATAAGGGCGGGGGTAGGAGCTGGCCGCCGCCGAAAAAGCACCCCTTACCTTACAAGGCCCGGAGTGCGCATTTGTCCTTTTGGTTTCGGTGGAAGCATCTCATCAAGGTCACGGCGATCGTCTTACTCGCCTTGGCATGCGCTTGGGCGTTTGCACCGCTCAGGCAAAAAATTCACTTGGGCCTCGACCTGCAGGGCGGCCTGCGAGCGCTCGTCGAGTTACAACCAACTCCTCAGTTCCCAAACATCACTAGCGATTTGCAAAACGAAGAATTGCAGGTGCTCCAAACGCGGCTTAATGGTTTGGGTGTCAGCGAGTTGTCGTTTTCGAAGGTCGGCAACGACCGTATCTTGATCGAGATGCCTGGTTTGAAGAATCAGGAACAGGCTATCGCGCTCATTCGTCAAGCAGCCGTTTTGGAAATGCGCCCCATGACGAAGGAGCAGGTCGCAAAGGCGCTCAGCGATCCTAAATTCGACGCCTATGCAGTCTCTGGTCCACCAGTTATCACCGGCGCAGACATGTCGAGCGCAACGGCGGGGACAAACCAGGCCGGTGAAGCCGTCGTTAACTTTACGCTCAATAGCGCAGGTTCAAAGAAGTTTTACAATTGGACGAGCAAGCATATCGGCGACCCCCTGCCGATCTTCTTGGACAAGAAATTGATTGAAGCGCCCACCATCCAGGCGGCGATCAGCAACCAAGGTGAAATTCATGGCGGGTTCACGACCGAAACGGCCGTTCTCCTCGCTAACGAACTGAGCGCGGGCTCACTCAAAGTGCCAACAAAGATCATCGAGACCGAATTTGTTGGCCCGACGCTTGGTGCTATCGACTTGCAGAAGTCGCTTGTAGCGTCGCTCGTTGGGCTGGGTATTGTCTTGCTGTTTATGCTCGCGGTCTATCGAGTCCCAGGCTTGCTCGCCGACGCCGCACTCGTCGTCTACTGCTGCCTCATGCTCGCGTACGTCGCTCTTGTTCCCGTACGGTTGACGCTGCCTGGCATAGCGGGCTTTGTTTTGTCAATCGGCATGGCGGTCGACGCTAACGTCCTCATCTTCGAGCGTATTAAGGAAGAGCTGTGGGCCGGAAGGACCACGCGAGCAGCCGTTGCGGTCGGCTTCAAGCGCGCCTTTTGGACGGTCTTCGACTCACACGTTACAACGATCGTGGGTGCTGCTGTTTTGTACTGGCTTGGCACCGGTACCGTAAGAGGGTTCGCGCTGACCCTGTTGGTCGGCACGGTGTTCTCGTTGCTCACCGCTGTGAACGTCACGCGCACGTTTGTCGACGCTGTTGTCGACACAGACGTCGTGACGTCGCCTGCGCTCTACGGGGCATAACCGTGTTTTTCCGCAACCTCAATTGGGATATCATCGGGCAGCGCAACTACTGGTTTGCGCTGTCGGCTGCCGTTATTATCGCAGGCATCATCGCACTCATCGCGCACCACGGCTTAGCGTTGGGTTTATCATTTACTGGCGGCACGACGGTTGACGTCAAATTCAATCAAACCGTTTCAGAAGCTGCCGTGCGCGATGCACTTAAATCGATCGACGTATCAGCGCTGACGCCTGACTACCGCAGTCAGTATGCGGAGATGCAGACAGGCGGCGAGAGCCTGCAGCTCGCGCAAAAGCCGGGAGATGGTGCGCCAAACGATCGTGTCATCATCGCAACGCAAAGCGCGATTAGCGATCCTGGCCCAATTTACAACGCCCTCGAACACGCTGGTCTGAAAGTCGATCGGGGGCAAAGTCAGATAACTTCGGTTGGCCCGAGCCTGAGCAAGGAATACCTGAGCAAATCTTTGTGGGCGCTGGTCATCGCACTCGCTTTGCAGTTGCTTTACATTGCGTTTCGCTTCGGCAACCAGCTGCGCTATGGCATCGTTGCCGACATCGCACTCGTCCATGACGTCTTGGTCATGGTGGGAATCTACGCCATTGCGAATCGCAAGGCAGATGATGCCTTTCTGGCAGCCTTGCTAACCGTCATCGGCTATTCCGTCATGGATTCCATCGTGATCTTTGATCGAATCCGCGAGAACAGCCGCGTCATGCCCGATGTGCCGTACGACCGTATGGTCAACACATCGCTGCTGCAAACCATGACCCGGTCCGTCAACACCTTGGCGACGGTGCTCATTACGCTGCTTGCACTGTA
>JBPYDX010000278.1:0-4942 GCA_051986115.1 Candidatus Eremiobacteraceae bacterium | reverse complement strand
AGGAGCTGCTCGTCCGTGAGGCTGAGCACGTCGAGGGTTTTGCACCCGAAGTTGCCTGGGTCACTCAAGGTGGCGGCGAAAAACTCACAGAGCGCCTGGCCATTCGCCCGACGTCAGAGGCGATCATCGGAATGATGTACGCCAAATGGATTCAGTCGCACCGCGATCTTCCCGTGCTTATCAACCAGTGGGCCAACGTGATGCGCTGGGAAAAGGCCACGCGTCCATTTTTGCGCACGCTTGAGTTTCTGTGGCAAGAGGGGCACACGGCGCACGCCACGCGTGAAGAAGCTGCTGCTGAAGTGCAGCAGATGCTCGAGATCTACCGAGACGTTGCCGAGAATGTTCTCGCGCTACCAGTCATTAGCGGACGCAAGAGCGATAACGAAAAGTTTGCCGGTGCGCTTGCGACCTTCGCAATCGAGGCCATGATGCCCGACGGCAAGGCGTTGCAAGCTGGCACTTCGCACGAGCTTGGACAGAATTTTGCACGAGCATACAACATCACATTTACCGATGTTGACGAGCAAGTTAAACACGTTTGGACGACGTCGTGGGGCGTTTCGTGGCGCGTTCTTGGCGGCATCATCATGGCGCACGGTGACGACAACGGCCTTGTGTTGCCGCCGCTCGTCGCTCCCCAACAAGTCGTTATCGTGCCAATTCTTCGCAAAGGTGCCGACGATGTCGTGCCCGCAGCCCAAGTGCTGGCAAAAGAACTTGCATCTGTGTGTCGCGTACATTTAGACGCGCGCCTGGAGCAAAGCGCACCTTGGAAGTTCAACGAGTGGGAGCTGCGGGGAGTGCCGATCCGCATCGAGCTTGGCAAACGCGACTTAGACGCAAACACAGTAACCGTCGCGCGCCGCGACACGCTGACCAAAGAGGCAGTGCCGCGATCGCATATCCGCGAGCATGTCCAGGCGCTGCTTGGTACGATCCAAACATCGATGCTCGAGCGTGCGCGCCAAGAGCGAGATAGCCGCACGGTCTTTGCGGGCGACAAGGCGTCGCTTATCGCTGCGCTACGAGCGCAAAAAGGTTTTGTGCTCGCGCCTTGGTGTGGAGACCTCGCGTGCGAGTTGAATATCAAAGCAGAAACCGGCGCAGTGAGCCGTGTGATCGAAGGCCTCGCACAAAATGGCGAGCGCTGCGCGTTTTGCGATCGAGAAGCGACCAACCGCGCCTACTTTGCGAGGTCGTATTAGCATTCGTCTTTGTCGCAGGGCACTGACCGTCGCCGCTGCCATCCTTGCGATCGCTTGTCTTGGTACATCCCCCGTACACGGCGTTATTTTTATGTTTCACCATGTGTCGCCGGTAGTGGCCCGCGGTCCTTACGCGAAAGCGCTTACAATTTCGCCTCAGGAGTTCGAGCGCGAACTGGTTTGGTTACAGGCGCGCGGCTGTCGAACCGTGTCTGTTGATAACCTTGTCCTGGATGCGCGCCGCGGCATTCTTGCGCCGTGCGAGACGGCACTGACGTTTGATGACGGCTATGATGACGTGGCTCGCTATGCGCTGCCGCTGCTCGAGCAATATCACGATGTCGCAACATTCTATATCGTGAGCGGATACGTTGGCACCGCAGGCCACGTCAGCGTTACTCAACTAAAAACTTTACGAGCAGCCGGGATGGAGATTGGCGCTCATACGGTTCATCACGTCGACTTGACGTTGCTTTCGACGAGTCGAGCGCAACATGAGGTCGCAGGCTCAGCCGCTTCATTGCAGCGCTGGCTAGCAACGCCAATCTCGTCATTTGCCTATCCTGCTGGCAAAGTGAACGCAGCGGTCGCGGCGACCGTTTCTGCATCGGGTTTCATGAACGCGGTGACGACCGCGCCCGGAAGGGTGACTGCATCAAGTAACCCTTACTTGCTGCCGCGCTACCGCGTGCTGCGAGGCGGCGGCATGCACCTCTTGAGCCAGGTGCTCGGCCGCGGCGGCGGGGCGGTGGCTGAGTCACAAAGCGAGCTTGCGCATATCGCGCGCGAGCGAATTGAGGGGAACGACCCGAGCGGAGCAGAAGCTGTGGCGCTCGCACTGCTCGATCGCGAATTTCCCGAGCAGGTCCTCAAGGTGCACGTTCTTGCATCGCAGACAGCGAGCGTGGCCGGCATCATGTTGTCGGGTGTGAAATTTCACCGCCCGCTGACGCGCGGACAGTTCAGCGCCGATGTTAAGGACATGGTGGAACTGGCTTTTGAGGCTGTCCCTCACCTTGACGAGGTCGACGTATGGGCGATTGTGCCGGTTTCAGTGAACGCAGGCGCGGTAACATCCGGCGACTACGCGATACCCACGTCGCGTACTGTCTTCTCGGTGGCGGTCCGCCATCAAGACGAGGCGGCGATAGGCAGTCCGGTCGATCTGGGTATAATCTACTGGGATCCACGCTTTTTGCGCTGAGAAAAATATGAGCGAAGACGAGAGCTACGCCAAGACGATCCTCGACAACGGGATTCGCGTTATTACCGAACAGATACCGTTTGTTCGCAGCGCGGCTATCGGGTTGTGGGTTGGCGTCGGTTCTTCGCATGAAGAAGCCTCGGTGCGCGGCATAAGCCATCTGATCGAGCACATGCTCTTTAAAGGCACTCCCAACCGCAGCGCGCGTCAAATTGCTGAGACCATGGATTCGGTCGGCGGCAACCTCAACGCATTTACCGACAAAGAAGTGACCTGCTATCATGGGCGCGTTGTCGATGCCCACACTGCCTTGGCGCTCGATTTGCTGACCGATATGTTCCTCAACGCGAAGTTCGATCCGTCAGATTTGCGCAACGAACAACAAGTGGTCCTCGAAGAGATTCGCATGTATGACGACTCACCCGAAGAGATGAGCCAAGATCTCTTTTTGCGCTCGGTTTGGGCGGGTAGTTCGCTCGGCGAACCAACGATCGGCTATGCGCAAACTGTCTCAGCTATCACGCGCGAGCTGATCACCGGATACATGCACAAGCGCTACACGCCCGACCGGGTGGTTGTAACTGCAACAGGTAATCTCGAACACGACGAGTTCGTGAAACTCGTGCAGCAATACTTAGGCGGGATGCAAGGTACGTTTGACGGGGCCGAACCGCCGACGCCGGTGTTTCGGCCGACAGTCGTAGGCAAGACCAAGGACAGCGAGCAGGTGTATGTGCTGGTTGGTGCCGAGGGAAGCAGTGCGAGCGACGAACGCCGCTACGCACTGTCGGTTTTGGATGCCATTTTGGGCGGCGGCATGGCATCGCGGCTGTTCCAGGAAATTCGTGAGAAACGCGGGCTTGTGTACAGTGTTTATTCGTCGCATAACGCGTATCGCAGCGGCGGCATTTTCAGTATCTCCGCATCAACCGGGCCAAAAAATGCAGAAGAGGTCGTCGCGCTCATTCGCCAGGAGCTCGCGCACATCGCCGATGCTGGTGTGACAACCGAAGAGCTAGCACGAGCAAAAGAGCACATTAAAGGCAGTTTGTTGCTTTCGCTTGAGAGCACGAGTACGCGCATGATTCGTCTGGGGCGCTCGGAGCTCAACGTTGGGCGTCACATTTCGACCGCCGAAGTCACGATGCGCATCGATGCGGTGACAAAGGAAGAAGTCGATGCTGAGGCCCGCCGGTTGTTTGCACCGCAGCGTCTTGCTCTCACAGTGTTGGGCCCGCTTGACGTGCAGCGTATTGCAGGCGCGTTTGAATCTTTGGCCCAGTCAGCCTAAGCTGAACACCGGCGTGCACAAGCCTTCGTGACGACATACCTCGTCATTGCTGCTGTGCTGTACATGTTTGCCCAGGCTCTTCAAATGGGCACGAGCGCGGCACGACTCGCGGGAGTTCGCAGCAAGCGCGTGGCCACTGGGCTCACCCTGTTCAATCTTTTTGCAACCAGCTCGCGCGTCCTCAACCTCATTTATGCTCCGCTGTTTGGTGCATTGATCGATGTCTCGCGCCGCACGGGCGATGTGAGTGGATTCGAGCGTGACATGCGAGTCATTATCGCAGCCGCGACGGTGGGCGCATTGCTCGGCGGCGCGTTGACCCCAACCTTTGCCGCGCTCTTGCAGCGCGGCATTGCATCGTTCGAACGCACCGGATCGCTCATCGGCGCAATGCTGCGCGTCTTGCGGCCCGCGACCTTCGTATCGGCACTCGCAGACATCAGGCTGCCGCGCCCCTCTATGTTGCGCTATAGCCCTGCCGCGCTGCCGAAACCGTTTTTATTTTGGAATGTTATTGTTATGGCATTTTGGATTGCTGGTCCGCTATCGGCATTTTACGCAGGCGTTATCGACTCAACGGTCACTGGCACTGCGCTGTTACTGTCGGGTCTCATCACCGGCGTGGCGACCGTAACGCTGACGCTGGTCGTTGACCCAACGGCCGCCGTGATCACGGATCAGGCGGCACTTGGAATGCGACCGGAACATGACATTAAGGCAATGTTGCTGTATCTGGTCGTAGGCGCGGTTACCGGAACGCTGCTCGCACAGCTTGTCTTGTGGCCCGCCGCCCACCTCATTGTAATCGTCGCGAGGTTTTTAGTAGAGCATGGACTCCGTCATGGTTAAGCGAGTATTCGCTGCTTGCGCAATCGTCTGCGCGTTGTGCTCGAGCGGCTGCGCGCAGACCATCACACGCTGGATGGTGGACCTGCGAACCTCACAAGGTGACGCAGCTCTTGCCAAACCCAGCCTCCCTGAGGCCAAAAAAGAGTATACGTTGGCCCTGGAACTCGATCCAAAAAATGCACACGCTCGCGCAGGTCTGGCCGAAGCACTCTATCAGATTGCGCGTGACGATTTCATTAACGGCAAACTCGATGAGGCGGCCACCGAAATCCAGCAAGCGCTAAAGTATGCGCCAAACGATGCCGCCGCACTCGCATTAAACAATGAAATTCAGCAAGCCAAGATCCGCCGTGAGATCGTAATTGCTAACTACCCGCTCTACGGCTCAAT
>JBPYDX010000277.1:0-5935 GCA_051986115.1 Candidatus Eremiobacteraceae bacterium | reverse complement strand
GGTCGGAAATATTACTGGCAGCGCAAAGGCACCACCGAAGCAGAGTTGACGTATACCGCTTGGGATGTCTTCGCCGGCATGCTGTTTTCAGAAGTCGTAGCGTATTTCATTATCCTCGCAACGGCAGCCACGCTTTTCACGGCTGGCGAAACGCATATCGCGACCGCTGCCGACGCGGCACGAGCGCTCGAACCCCTAGCCGGCAAGTGGTCTGGTATGCTCCTCGCGTTTGGGCTTATTGGAGCAGGCTTTCTAGCCGTGCCCATCCTGACAGGCTCGTCTGCATATGCGCTTTCGGAATTATTCGGCTGGAAATTTGGTTTGAGCGAGCGGCCAGGTCGCGCACCGCAATTCTACGGCATCATAGCGCTTTCGACACTCGTCGGCATCGAGCTGAATTTCGTCGGCATCAGCCCGATTGCAGCGCTCTATTGGACAGCCGTCATCAACGGATTTCTTGCGCCGCTCCTTCTCGTACTGATCATGATTGTTGCAAATAGTCGAAAGCTTATGGGCAAGTGGTCCAACGGTCCAGGCCTAAATGCGCTTGGCTGGCTAACAACGGCAGCCATGGCCGCTGCTGCAGTCGGCAGCATTTTTGCAAATCAGTGAAACTGCTTGTGGCTTGTCTAGACCGTCCTACGCCCAGTCAACAGATTGATGATGAAGAGTATGATCGCAATAACAATCAAAAGGTTGATGAGCCCACCACCGATGTGGCCGATGAGACCGATAATCCACAGGACGAATAAGATTACAATTATGGTCCACAGTATATTTGCCACTGGGTTCCTCCTGTCGTAAGGGTGCACCACCAAGGAGTCGGTGATTAGGTTGTTACCCTGGCTCCTAGCGTTTAAACGCTAAGGGCGCACGTGATGCTAACCTGCCGCGGATTGCTCGACCAAAAGAGAGCGAAGCTTCTTAATAGCGCGCTGCTGAACGCGCGAGATGTTCATCTGCGACACATGGAGCCGTCGGGCGATTTCCGTCTGCGGCATCTCTTCGAAATAGCGCAGGTAGATTACTAAGCGCTCACGAGGGTCTAACACCTCGCAGGCGCGCTTGAGGCTTGCTTTGTTTTCGAAGACCAACATGTCGTGGTCTTCCGTGCCAATCCGCTCAGCAAACTTTGTGGCCTTTGTGCCCTTCTCGGAGAGCGGCGACTCCGCATCGAGTGAAAGCGTGCAATATGCAAAGCCAAGTTCTTGCGCCTCAAGCACAAGTTCGCTGCTGACGCCCAACCGCTGCGCAATGTCGTCAACAGTGGCGGCACGACCGAGCTCAGTTGACAGACGATCGGCAAGCCGATTCACGGCGAGGTTGAGGTCTTGCAAGCGTCTGGGCACATGCAACGCCCAACCTTTGTCGCGGAAGTGGCGCTTGATCTCGCCGACGATAGTCGGCATGGCAAAGGTAATGAACTCGCAGCCGCGCTGTGGGTCAAAGCGGTCGATTGCCTTGAGCAGCCCTATCATACCCACTTGCATGAGATCTTCGAGGGGTTCGCCCCGATTGGCAAAGCGCAATGCAAGATAGCGGACTACGCCGGCATACGTAAGCGTCAGTTGTTCGCGCGCCTCAGGGCAGCGCGTTGCGGCAAAACGCTCGAGCAATTCGCGCGTTTGCTTTCGGTCAAGCGACAAACTTGCGTCGTTTCGCTTGGTTGCGGCCATAAAGTTGTTACTTGATTGCCTTGCACATTTGCAGCGAAAGGCCATCGCGGTTAGCTTTGTATTCAAAATCATCCGCTAATGCGCGAATCATCAGCAAGCCATCAATAAAAGTAAAGCTGCCATCAGCCCCCGCTGCCGCCAAACGCAGCGGAAAGTCTGGGTCTTTAACGTTAATTGCAAGCTCGGTGGGATTAGCTTCAAAGGTGATGTGCAATCTGCCACCTGCCGGGCTATGCTGAATGCAATACGAAACCGCCTCGGCTACCATCACCTTAACATCCTCAATCGAATCGTACGGCAGACCGACGCGGTAGGCGATAGCAGCCGACGCTAGGCGTGCAACGCCAACCCAATCCGGATCTCTTGGCAAATCGAGATCAACGGGCGCAGACAATTCTTCGGGCCCACTGAAGTTTTCAGTCATGCTGCTCGCGGGCGTGAACGTCGTGCTCACGACCTCCTACTCTTGCGACGCCCGTTGCGCACAGAGGGAACTTTGGCGCCGCTTTCTCGTGCTTCGGATAGCCCGATCGCGATAGCTTGCTTGCGGCTTGTGACCTTCTTGCCAGATCGTCCAGAGCGCAACTCCCCGCGCTTCATTTCGCGCATTGCGCGCTCGACTTTTTTACCGGCTTTGGGCCCATATTTTCGACTCGACCGCCTGGTCGCCATACAACCTTCCTCCGGATCGCCGCTCTTAGCCCTGGACGACTTGTCCCCACAACGCGGCGAGCAACAGCGTCGGCACCCATTGACCGACGTACAAACCTTCGTGTTTCTTATTGACCAGTAACAAGCCGAGCGAGGTCAGCATCGCGGCTCCGGCAGCCGAAAGAAACAACGCTCGCCACAGCAGATTGGCTGGGCGCGAGCGGACAACGCGCTCCATTCGCTCCGTCGTTTTGCGCACGGCGCGTCCGGGTTGGGAGCGGCCGACTCTGTTAGCCACGTCCTGGGTGCTGTCTGCAACATTGTCAACAAGTGCGTTCCACTGGTGTACCCGGCTCACTGCGTCCCTCCGCGCGACTCGCGTTCTGTTTACCTGTTACCCATCGGGGAGGTCGCTGAATCGCCGTACACCCGCGCCCACAAGACGTTTGGAAGAAACTGCTGGCTGGGTACAATACACAGCATCATTCACCCGGTCACACTTCCTAGAAGGGTTGCTTGTCATGTTCGATGAGATGACGCGAGCTGCTATTTTCGATGTTGACGGAACGCTTGTCCTTAGCAATGCGGCTCACGCTGCCGCATGGTCGCGAGCGTTTGCACAGTGTGGTTTCTTTGATGTCACACCGCCTCGGGTACGACCACTCGTGGGGCTATCTGGCCCCGACTTGGTCGCTAGACTAAAGCCCAAGCTCGACTCGCAAACTCAAGAGAGCGTGGTCGCACATCATCGAGAGATCTTCAACGCTGAGTACTTGCCGCGCCTGAGCCCTGCTCCGGGCGCGCGTACATTGACCGTTGCCTTGAAAGCGCAGGGACTCTCGCTCATCGCCGCAAGTTCTGCGCGGCGTAACGAGCTCAAAGCGTTGCTCGCTGCGGCGGGCGTAGGAGATGTGCTGACGGCATACGTCTGCGCTGATGACGTTGATGAAGGGAAGCCTTCCAGCGACATCGTCCAGGTAGCTTTGGAGAGACTGGACGTTGCGCCGTTGCATGCTTGTATGGTTGGCGATACGCCATACGATATTGCGGCAGCACACGGCGCGGGGGTAAGCATCGTCGCCGTGCGTTGTGGCGGCGCAACCGACAGCGCGCTTGGGGAAGCCGATGCCATCGTTGATGACCCCGAGCATCTTCGCGTCTTATTATCTGCGCGTCGGATGCCGTACACGGTGCACGAGGCGCGCGCGTCACGCTAGACCTGTCGGCTCGCTGGCGCGTTATCGCAATCATTCTGCTTTTTTGTGGGATCATTGCGAGCGTCTTCTTTCATTTGTCGTCAACAGCCAACCTGAGGCCGCTGGCATTCATTTGCGTCATCGCGGTGACAGCCATAGGCGGTTATCGTTGGGGCATCGCAGCTGCTCTCACAGTGACCGCATTATATACGATCTTGGCCGGCCCTCAGTATCGTTCAATTGAAAGCGCGTTGCTGCAAAATGCGTTGCTTGCCGGCATCAGCCTGGCTTTTGGAATGGTCCTGGTTGAAGTCGT
This sequence comes from Candidatus Eremiobacteraceae bacterium, assembly GCA_051986115.1. Classification (GTDB taxonomy): domain Bacteria; phylum Vulcanimicrobiota; class Vulcanimicrobiia; order Eremiobacterales; family Eremiobacteraceae; genus JAFANK01. The sequence continues at coordinate 2,096 of JBPYDX010000277.1, read as the reverse complement.
CCGCGGCCGAAGCCGGTCAACACAAAGCGCACTTGCGGATCTCGAAAGCACGAAGAAAGAACTCGAGCGGCTCAAAGAGTTGCAAGCGGCTGAAGCTGCGCTGCGGCGGGTTCAGCAACGCCTGAGCGCCGTCGGCGAGTCGCTGCCGTTTGGCACCTGGGAGATCGGCGCCGATGGCAAACAGTTGGTGCATGTCAGCGACAACTACTGTCGCCTGCTTGGCATGACGCGTCAACAAATCGAGGAAGGCGGTTGGCAAGACCGAGTCCCAGCAGAAGACGCAGCGCGCTTCTTGGAAGCTTGGAATAGCCGCGATCAGTCTGAAGTCTTCGAAGGGGGGTATCGTGTTCGTGCAGCCGACGGGAAGACGTACTCGATTCTTTCCCGCGGAGTAAGGCTCACTGACACGACGGGCTCGACAACAGGTTGGGCCGGTTTTAGCCTTGACATCACGGAGCACAAGCGTCGCGAAGCGCAGCTTGGAATACTCTCCGACCTTGGTCGCGTGTTGTCGCTTTCGCTAGAACCATTTGGCACGCTGGAGCGCGCCGCGCAGCTTTTGGTTCCTCGAATGGCGGATTGGTGCTCAATTGATCTTGTCACAAACGCTACAAACGGAGACGAAGGTACCAAACGGGTGCTGGTCCTGCGGCGCGATCCGGCAAGCGAGCGACAGAATCGACCAAAACTTGGTGAGCGCAACGACGCATGGCTGTTTGAGCAGGCGGCAGCGCACGTCATCGCAACCCATCAACCATTTAATCAAGATTTGAGTGAGAGCGAGGGCGAATTTCGTTCGATCGTTTCGGCACCGCTGATTGCACGGGGCCGGACGCTTGGGGCGATAACCTTGGCCACTGATGGGTCCGGTAGGACGTACACAGGCGACGATGCAGATTTTGCAAGCATTATCGCGCGTCGCGTCGCTTTGGCGTTCGACAACGCACGGCTGTACGAGCGCGAACGGCGGGTGGCCGATATCTTTCAGCGGGCATCGTTGCCGTCAAGTTTGCCCACCATTCCGGCGATTGCTATTCACGCGCATTATCAGCCTGGAGCATCCGAAGCGGAGATCGGCGGAGACTGGTACGATGCGTTTCAGCTTTCCGACGGCAGACTTGGCATCTCGATCGGTGACGTCGCCGGCAAGGGTCTGCAGGCCGCCTCGATTATGAGCACAGTTCGCCTGCATATTCGGGCAAGCGCCCTTGAGGATCTCGCACCATCCTTAGTACTCGCGAGAGTCAACCAGTTATTGCTGATCGACAAGCCAATCATGGTCACCGCCGTGTTCGGCATTGTCGACCCCGAGGAGCTTACCTTTACGTTCTCAAACGCGGGTCATCCATTACCGATAGTCGCCAGTACCGAGGGCGACATCGTCTCGTCAATGCCAGTTGCCCCGCCGTTGGGTATCTCGCCCGACGCAATCTTTCCGGAACAAGCACTCATGCTGTCACTCGGCTCGACGCTTGTCTTGTACACCGACGGCCTCGTGGAAGGCAAGCGTGACAAACTTCTCGGCGAAGAAGCGTTGTTCGCGGCTATAAAGTCGGTCGCGGCTTCCAGCAATGAAAATCCAGCCGAAGCCATAGCGTCGCTCATGGTTGGTACGTTGGCGTCCGACGACGTTGCCGTGCTTACCGTTTCCCCCGCGCTGCGACCACTGCTCGAGCTCGACCTAACGCTGCCCGCGCAGCCAGTGAGCAGCAAGTTATTTCGGCAAGCGCTGCGACGGTTCTATCTTGCTGCTGGACTTAGTGAAGCCAAGATTCAGGTGTTGCAAGTTGCGACGGGTGAGGCGATCACTAATTCTATCCAGCACGCCTATGGCGTTCGCGGAGGATCGGTGCGAGTCTGCGGGCGCGTTGAATCGGGCAAGCTTATTGTCGAAATCCGCGACACTGGGCGATGGCGAGGTGCGCACGATGACGGCGGAGGGTACGGTTTGCAAGTTCTTAAAGGAATCGTGCAAGACGTGGCAATCGACTCAACAGAACAAGGCACGACGGTGCGGTTAACACAACCAGTCGGGAGGGTCATTACGTGACAAACCAAGCAGAGTTTATCACCAAGCAGGTCGACGGCATCAATGT
>JBPYDX010000276.1:0-8668 GCA_051986115.1 Candidatus Eremiobacteraceae bacterium | reverse complement strand
AACGATGATAATTTCGTAATCATCGGCAAAGCGTGAAACCGCGCGCGAAGCGCTTTCCACCGTCTTGGCGATGATGTCTTGTTCGTTGTATGCGGGAAAAAAAACCGAGAGAGAAGCGACGCGATCTTCAGGCAAGCGTTAAATCCAGCCGTACGGGTGAGGCACACCGTCCTTGTACCAAATGCGCGCATCCCACGCCTTCCAGGTCATCTTCTGCCCGTCGAGGATAGGCAGGAAGAAAATAAATGACAACAGGCAGGCTGCCAGATACCCGATGACGACCGCCTTCGTTGCCCTCGCCGAGGGCAGCTTCTCGGCTGCCTTCCAAATTCGTAGCAACACGTATGTTGTGCACAGGCAGATGATCGCGTTGTCCGGGTAAAAGTTGTATTGAAAATCGATACGCGTCGATGCTATCCAGGGCAGCCACTGGAAAAAGTATGCCGCCACGCATAACATGATGCCTTTGTGCCGCGCGCGCCACGCAAGGATAGCTGCTACGGGAATGGTTACCAACTGCACCAGCCACATAATCGGATTGGGCAGCGCTAAAACCTCGGCTACGATTTGATTTTGACCCGTGCCGCTAAACACGTGGTAGTAATACGAAACTGGGCGCAGCTCAAATGGCCAAGTCCACCACGCCGAACTGTAAGGATGCGTTGCTTTGAGATTGTGGTGATAGTAATACATCTGCTTTTGCAGTTGCCACAGATCTCCAAGCGTGTTATGCAACCCTAAGTTTGAAGCCCCAATTTGAAAGAATGGTATGTACGTCAACAAGTAGATCGCAAGTGGTATCGCAAGCGTGCACGCTACAAAAATGGGGAAGCGAAACCCATACGCATTTCCCCACACAAAGCGCCGTGGTAACGTGCCGGCCTCGCTTTGCACCGCAGGCACCCAGGGTAAGCGTCGTTGCAGGCTCACTGCAAGCGCAACGGCCCAAATGCCCACCAAGTCAAAAAGCCCGTTCCACTTACTGGCGATGACGCAGCCGACCGCCATGGACGTGGCAATCAGCCAGAAAGCCCAGCGCTGTTTATCCCCAAGCGGCTGTGCGGGTGTCGATCCCGTGATGCTACCTTCGGCGTGCCAGACAACGGCAGTTTGCCCCTCCTCGACGTGAACCTCACTTGGGCTCCATCGCGTTGTCTGTCCGTCAACCAAAAGTTTGGCATTGCGCAGCGGCATGCGTTCGCCGAACTCAAAAACAACATCGTTGCCGTCCACACGCGATCCATCAGGATACACGACGGCGCGACTGCTCTTGACGATTTGACTTGCGATCCAAAAACGATACATGCAGTAGATAGTCAACAGGGCGAAAAACGCAACAAAGATCTCAGGCGTTGCAATACGCGCCTGGACGTAAAAGTAGCCACTGGAAATCAACAGCACGACCGACGCAAGCGCCGCGAGACTCGACGAGAATAGCCTTTTTGCAAACGCGTACAACAGCGGTACTGTAAGGGTGCCGAAAAACGCGCTCATAAGTCGCGCGCCAATTGGGTCGACCTTGTAAATGAGAGCGCCAACGGTGAGCAAAAGCTTGGTTAGCGGCGGGTGGGTCCACTCAAATTGCGGCAAGTGATGAATGTATTCTTGCGCCGAGCGCGCATAATAAATTTCATCAAAAATTCTTTCTGCCGGGCGCGAGATGTTGGCGTACAGCAAGACGGCGGTTGCGATCATGAGACCGCCGATCGTTGCGACGTCCGCCCACGTGAGACCAACGAGCCCCTCTTGCGCTTGCGGCACTTGCCGGCTCGTGGCGCTTTCGTCTCGGAAGAAACCACGCAATCGCTCGAGCAGACCATTGAGCGACTCACCGACCTCAGGAACCAGATAGGCGCCCGCGACCAAGAACAGGCAGGCCACATTGAGCATCGACACCGGATGCACTAGTGCCGGTGCAAGGTCAGCGCTTGGTTGATACAGGTACTGCAGCGCGTAAAACAGGTTGATGAGGAACGTGCCCGACAAGATAAAATAGATGGCGCGATTCAGCGGGCTGATGTTAAAGATGATTGGGCCGAAGGCGAGCGCAGAAAACATGTAGCGCTCATGCATGCGCGTTGCAAACATGAACAGGCCGAGCAAGCTCAAAAAGAGCGCCATGTAGAACGAGCTCTCGCGTTCCGATCGCTCGAATTCTTTGCCGATCGTGCGCCATTCGCGCAGCACCACCGCAGCGACGAATGCGGTGACAATCGTAACGCCCCATGCCCACTGCGGCCATCCAGGAAACCCAGGGAGATCTGGGATGAGCTTGCTGTCTGGCTGCCAGAAATCTAACCGAGTTGAGTACAGATTAAAGGCGTTGCACGAGTTATACGGATAGAGCGCGGTGCCGGTATGATATCGGTCGTAAAGCCAGCTCAGCACGTTGGCTGGGTTTGTGTCGGGTGAAAAGAGCACCGTGCCGCCGTAGGCGACCAAAAATGCAATGACGGGAATAAAGAGCAGTCGCCACCACCGCGCTCCGCTGCGTAACTGCCAGACAAGCAGCGCTGGGGCTGCAACCACGGGCTGAGGTTTGATGAGGATAGCAAACGCAAACAGCAGCCAGGCAAACTCGAAGCGCTCCGTTATCATTAGATAGACGGACCACACGACAAAGACAGCGGTGACCGAGTCGGCCTGACCCCAGTACGCCGAGACGAACCAAACCGCGGGGTTGAAAACGACCAGGGCCATCGCCCACAAGCCTGCGTTGGGAGACCACGTGCGGCGTACGATTAAAAATGACAGATACGCCAAACCGAGGTCGGCGATCACGGCCGGCGATTTGATGGTGAACTTCAACAGGTCGATGGGCAGATTGTAGTGCGAGAGCCATTTGTAGATTTCGCCGAAGACGGACAAGATGAGAATATAGCCTGGCGGGTAATCGACAAATCCCGCCCGCGCGTAGAAATCGTGAAGGCCGTATTTTATGACGCTGAGCGTCCACGATTCGAACGTGCCGATATCAGTCGCGTGGCCCGTGGCGCTCATGAAGAGGACGCGAATCAGCAGGCCGATCGCGAGTATCGCGATGACCGCTTGAATTTCCCGCAGGCTCAACCCCTTGCGAGCAGGCGCGTTCGCATCAGCATCCGCCGACACGACCTCTGCTGCTTCGGTCGAGCGCTGTGCGGTTGTCGCTTGTTTTTTCTGCTTCGAGCGCTTGACGGTTTTTGCCAAAACTAGGTCCGGTTCTGCAAAACAAAATCGCTCAATGGCGAGCGGCCTTGAGCAAGTTCGACTGCTGACTCAAAATAGTTATCGGCAGCCTGGCGGGCTGCCGCGTAGGCGCCAGCGTGATCGAGTGCCGAGCGCAGACGTTCGACCGCGTCTTCCGTCATTTTTGCGGACCCGCTGTACGCTTCCATTATAATACGCCCCGCATTATGCGGGTCGGTTTCCATCGCCCAGACGATAGGATAGGTTTTCTTGCGCCTCGCGAGATCGCCGGCTGCGACCTTGCCGGTGTGCGCGCTGTCGGCCCAAATGCCTAGCATGTCGTCGCGGATCTGAAATCCCAGTCCGAAGAACTTGCCGATCTTGCGCGTGCGCTCGACGTCCGCGCGCGCAGCTCGCGCACCCAACGCTCCCAGCGCCGCCGAACAACTAAAGACCGCCGAGGTCTTGCCCTCAATCATCTCAAGGTAATCGGCGATCGATGCATGAGAACCGGATTCAAGCGCAAGATCGAGCGCCTGACCTTCACACATGCGCAAGTTCGCGGCGGCAAGCTCCATGCTCATATCAAACGCAACCTCTGAGCCAAGAAGCTCGCTTGCGGGAGCCAGCGCGTATTGCGCAAGTGCGCCGACTGCATCGCCCGCATTGATGCCGTGGGGCAGACCAAAGCTCGTCCATAACGCTTCTCGGCCGTGACGCAGGCGATCGCCGTCTTCGATATCGTCGTGAATGAGCGAATAGTTGTGCAGCAGCTCGATGGCTACGCAGGCAGGCATGACCGGTTCGGGATTGCACCCATATGCGGCCGCTGCGGCCAAAACGAGTCGCGGGCGCAATCGCTTGCCGCGACGGGCTCCTGAGGCGTCAAGTCCAAAATGATACGCGACTTGCTTAGCAACTGGCTCACGGCGTGCGTGTTGCAGGAGAAATTCCCGCAAGCGTTCTTCAAAGAGCTCGAGCGAATGCGAGTCCTTGAGCGAGGGAACTGGCACCGTTAGCTAAGCCCAGGCTGCTTGCGCTTCTGGGTACCAATCCAGCAGCTTGTCGATGACCTCGTCGGCTAGAAAGCCGGGCGTTGAAGCGCCAGTAGCAATGCCGACATGCTCGGAATTTTCAAACCACTCCCGCTTGAGTTCCTCTGGGTTCTCAATGAGGTAAGCCTTGGCGCCTTCGGCTTCGGAAATTTCAGCGAGGTGGCGCGTGTTCGCCGACTTGGCGCCACCGATGACCACCATAGTGTCGACTTCTTTGGCAAGCTCGCGGGCAGATTTTTGTCGACCTTGCGTGTCAGAACAAATCGTGTTAAAAACGCGCAACTCGTAGTTGATACCCGCAATTTTCCCAACGAGCTCGCGGAACTTATCACCGTTGAGCGTGCTTTGCGAAACGATCGCGATACGGCGCGCTCGCCGGATTTGCGTCTCGTCGGCCGGCCACTCGTTCATGATGATGCAACCCGGGGCGTAACCGGCAATGCCCTTTACCTCGGGGTGGTTCGGATCGCCGAGGATGACGACGGTGCGTCCTTCTTCGTGTAGCTTTTTCGCTAACCGCTGCGTGCGCGTCACCATGGGGCACGTGGCGTCGACAACTCGCAAGCCCTTGGCTTCGGCCGCTTCGACTGTTTGCGGCGGTAAGCCGTGCGCGCGAACGAAGAGGGTACCTTCCGGAATGTCCTCAAGCGAGTCGACGTTATGCAAACCCTTTTCGTCGAGTTCAGAAACGATGATCGGGTTGTGGACGATGTTGCCCATGGTATAGACGTCGTTGCGCTCGCTCGTTTCGGAAAGCGCTTTCTTATACGTCAGCTCGACGCCGAAGCAAAACCCCTGAGTCCGAGCCTTTTGTATTTGCATCCTACCCCATCAGTTCGCCGATACGCTGAGTCAATTCTTCAGTCCACTGGTTGAGTTCCGCCTTCGTTGGTTTTTGGCCGCTTCCCTGGAACGTCATGGGCTTCCCAATGCGTACTTGGACATGGCTCGCTTGCAATTTTTTTGCCGCGCCTTTTGTTCCGACAAGCGCAACGGGCACAACTGGACAGTGTGCCATCGATGCCAAGAGCACAGCACCAGTTCGCGCTTGCGCTGTACCATCTACGTTGCGCCGGCCTTCTGGAAAAATACCAACGACGCCACCCGCTTTGAGAATTCGCAGCGAGTGACGAATAGCACCCAGATCCCCCGATTCGCGATTGACCGGAAATGCAAGTAAGGCGCTAAGGATTTTGCCGAAGATGGGAACCTCAAAAAGTTCTTGCTTAGCCATGTAATGGATTGTGCGCGGAAACCAGGTTCCCAACATCGGCGGGTCAAGATACGATACATGGTTGCACGCGACGACCAGTGGGCCTTGGCGGGGAACATTTTCTAAACCGATAACCTTCGCGTCAAACAGCAGTCTTGTCGTTGGGCGCAGCAATGACTTGCTGAGATTGTAGAGCGCGCTCATCGCTGCAACGTTACTTTGACTCGTTGTTCGATAACATTAACGACTTCGTCCACCGACATATTTGATGTGTCGATTTCAACTGCGTCAGGCGCTTTTTTAAGCGGCGATATTTTTCTCGTTGAATCCCGTTGGTCCCGGTTAATAATTTCGTCACGCAGAGTATCGTGATCGATGGTCACGCCCAACGCGATGAGCTCGCGCAAGCGGCGGTCAACGCGAGCATCCGTGCTTGCGGTGAGATAAAATTTGAACGTCGCATCTGGCAAGACGACGGTTCCGATATCTCGACCCGCCATGACCACGTTGCGGCCTGCTGCAAACGCTCGCTGGGCTCCAATGAGCCGCTGACGAATCTTGGGCATTGCAGCAATCGGCGAAACAGCTTGTGACACCGGTAACGCGAACAGCTCTTGGCCCAGGAGTTTTCCCCCGATGCGAATGCGGTAGGTGAGTGGGTCCTTGGGGTCGAGGACAACTTGGGGCGGGTGCTCTGCAATAAGCGCATCGACGCTTTGCTCGTCATTTGGCGACACCGACCGCTCCAGTGCAAGATACGCAACCGCGCGATATAACGCTCCCGTATCTAAGAAAACGAATCCGAGCTGGTCTGCCAAGCGGTGCGCAACGGTGCTCTTCCCAGAAGCCACTGGCCCGTCGATTGCAATCTGGATTGGCGGTGTATTAGCGGCACTCATCAGGCTGGTTGTCACGTTCGGTTCGCGGTCGCTCCGACCTGGCTCGCAAGCGCGTAACGTCGTCGAGCGGAAGCGCGCACTTAGCGCGCGAACATCATCTTTCCATGCAAGCTGTTCAAGTCGTCGAGATTGACGGCACCAATCTTTCATTGGAGCTTGTCAAAAAAATCGCATCCGAGGGTGCGCCGGTCGCACTTGCCCAGACGGCCAAGGCGCAAATCAAAGCTGCGCGGGACGTTGTCGAGCGCGCCGTGGCGGGCAACGGACGCATTTACGGCGTCACAACGGGATTCGGTCGACTTAAGAACGTCAAAATCGATCCCGCGCAAGCAAAAGAGCTGCAACACAATCTGGTAGTAAGTCACGCTTCGGGAGTTGGCGAACCCATTGCGCCTGATGCGGCACGCGCAAGCGTGTTGTTGCGAGCGCACTCGCTGGCACGAGGCTATTCCGGCGTACGAATAGAGTTGATCCAACTCCTTATCGACATGCTCAACAAAGGTGTCGTGCCGGTAATTCCATCACAAGGTTCAGTCGGCTGTTCGGGAGATCTAGCGCCACTTGCGCACATGGCACTTGTACTGGTTGGTGACGGCGAAGCTTGGCACAATGGGCAACGTTTGCCCGGCGCAGCGGCGCTGGCCAATGCCGGGCTACGGCAGCTGACGCTGTCTTATAAGGAAGGCCTTTCGCTCATTAACGGCACGCAGATCATGACGGCCATCGGTGCACTGGCGCTCGTGCGAGCACACAATGCTCTCAAGGCGGCCGATATCTGTGGGGCCATGAGCCTTGAAGGCTACTTTGGTACGGATGCTCCGTTCGTCGAGCGCATCAATGCGTTGCGCCCGCACCCTGGCCAAGCCCGCAGCGCAAGCGCGATTCGCACCCTGCTTGCGGGCTCGCAGATCTTAGCGTCGCACCGGGACTGCGACCGCGTTCAAGACCCGTATTCTTTCCGATGCATGCCCGTGGTGCACGGGGCTACTCGCGACACACTGGCCTTTGCACAAAAAACCATCGAGATTGAAATTAACTCTGTGACCGATAATCCCATAATTTTTGCCGACGATGGCGCGCTCGTCAGCAATGGAAATTTCCATGGCGGCCCTGTGGGACTCGCCCTCGATTATGTTGCGATTGCCGTGTGCGACGCATCGTCTATTGCCGAGCGACGCATCTACAAATTGCTTGAAGGCGCCGAAGGCTTGCCGCCGTTTCTTACGGAGAATTTCGGCCTGTGCAGTGGCTACATGCTTGCGCAGTACACGGCCGCCGCACTGGTCAGTGAAAACAAAACGCTGTGTAGCCCCGCGTCGGTCGATTCAATTCCGACATCGGCCGGACAAGAGGACCACAACAGCATGGGGACAATCGCTGCGCGCCAATGCGCATCGGTGGTCGCCAATTACGAAACTATCGTTGCGATTGAATTGCTCGAGGCTGCCCAAGCACTTGACTTCCGCGCTCCGCTCAAACCTGCGCGCGGCACGGCGATTGCTCATCGGCTTGTGCGTGAGCGCGTGCCGCATTTGAAAGACGATCGCAAAATCGCTGATGATATCGCCGCTGCACTCGAATTGGTTCGCAGCGGTGCTTTGGTTGCGGCTGTCGAGAGTGAAATGGGGGCGCTGTGAACGCATGAGCACAGCGTCGGCACCGCGCGTCGTTCGCGCTCCTCGTGGACCAAATCGTAGCTGTCTTGGCTGGGGTCAAGAAGCCGCGATGCGCATGTTAATGAACAATCTGGATCCAGAGGTTGCCGAGCGCCCGCAAGACTTGGTCGTGTATGGCGGGAGCGGCAAGGCCGCACGTTCGTGGGAAGCGTTCGATGCCATCGTGCGCACGCTCAAGCGCTTGAAGAACGACGAAACTCTTTTGGTGCAGTCTGGCAAACCGGTTGCCGTGTTTGCCTCGCACGAAGCCGCACCCCGCGTGCTCATCGCCAATTCACTGCTCGTGCCGGCGTGGGCAAATTGGCAGACGTTCCGCGAACTTGAGGCGCAAGGCCTCACGATGTACGGGCAGATGACAGCGGGTTCGTGGATCTACATCGGCACGCAAGGAATCTTGCAGGGCACGTTTGAGACCTTTGCTGCACTCGCTAACAAACATTTTGGCGGGTCGCTGCGTGGGCGGATCACGCTCACCGCAGGTCTAGGCGGCATGGGGGGCGCGCAACCGCTTGCCATTACGATGAATGGCGGCGTTGCGATTTGCGTTGAAATGGATTCCGAACACATTCGCAGGCGCATTGAAGGCCGCTACTGCGACGAGATGGCTTCATCGATTGATGAAGCTCTGGAGAAGGCGACGCGTGCTGCCTCTAAAGG
>JBPYDX010000275.1:0-6008 GCA_051986115.1 Candidatus Eremiobacteraceae bacterium | reverse complement strand
GGGAGCGTCTTTCTTAAGCTACGCGTTGTTTCTCAGCGACTTCTCAGAATTGGCAGGCCTGCTCGATGAGCCTAAGCCGAATCGGCCGCTGCTTCGTTAACAAGAGTGAGAGATGTTATCATTTGCGATCCATCCGCCACTAATGCTGAAGCAAGGCATCATCAAGCCTGCAAACGAAGGCGGGCGCGCGGTGAACGACGAGCATGCGCTTCTCAGCCGAATTGCAAACGGCGACAAAGACGCATTCGCGATCATTTACGACCGTCACGTCGCTTCGGTGTACGGCATTTGCTATCGCATCCTTAAAAACACCGCGCAAGCCGAAGACGTTACGCAATCAGTTTTTCTTACCGTGTGGGCCAAGCCGAACGCATTTGCAGGCGGCAATTTCTCAGCCTGGTTGACACGTGTATCGCGCAACGCCGCGCTCGATGTCACGCGCAGCGCCGCTGTGCGCCGGCGAGAGCCAGACATGCCTCAAGACATCGCTGCCGAAAGCAATCTCGAAGACGAGGTCTTCCGCCGCGTTGACGCAGCAGCGATCGCTCGAGCGCTCCAAGCACTTCCGGATGACCAACGTGATGCGATAGAACGGGCTTACTTTGGCGGGCTCTCGTACAACGAAGTTGCACAACAGCTCGGCACGCCGCTGGGGACGATAAAGAGCAGAATTCGCGCCGGGCTGCACGGACTCTGGGAAACCCTGCAACGGCAGGTGCGCGTATGAATTCGCGTCACGACGAGAACATGCAAGAGCTCGTTGCCTTGTTGGCGGTCGATGCTATCGACGCGACGACGGGCGAGTGCGCAGCGGTTCGCGAGCATTTGGCAACTTGTTCTATCTGCCGCGAGGAATATAGTCTTGCTCGCGCCGCCGCAGCAGCCGTAGGTTTGTCAGCGTCACAGCCGCCCACGCCGCAACTGCGTCAGCGCGTCCTTAACTCACTGGTAGCGCAACGCGCGCGCCTTGCGCCTGCGGCCCGGCGCTCATGGTTTATTCCGGCTGTAGCGGCAGCTGCGATCCTTATTGCGGTCGGACTGTGGTGGCACAACAACCCGTTTAAACAATCCTGGGCGGTCACGTGCGTGGCTGGAACGACACCTTGTCATGCAAGCGGTACGCTTTCGGTTGCGGGCAACAACCTGATGCAAATGCGTATTACCGGCCTTGGCAGGCCGCAAGCCGGCAAGACGTATCAGGCGTGGGTCATACTACCAGGTGCGCCGCCTAAACCTGAGCCGACATTCATGCCGGACCCAAATGGGAACGGCGTGGTTGCAATCGCGCAAGTAGCAACAAAGGGCGCTGTTATAGCAGTGACGGTCGAACCACAAGGTGGCTCCCAAGCGCCAACCTCTAAACCGTTCTTGAGCGCGACGATAAACTAGGCGACTTTGAGAGTCTGCATGGCCAAAGCGACGTCGTCACCAAAATCTTTGAGCAAAATGTCCGCCGGCGAAATCCCATCTTCGACATTTTGCGCTAAGACGTCAAGATGATGCAGCTCTGAGGGGGCAACACGGCTTAGCCCTTTTCTTGCGATCGTCACTACGTCGCGCGCTATGGCTAAGACATTGACGCCCTCGCAGTGCGTAGCCAGCGCATCGCGCGCTACAGCCATTTGCAACGATCGATAAGCCACGGGGTCCAAGCGGGGAACGAGCTCAAGCGCTTCGCGCAGTGCGCGCTCGTCATAGGTTAAGCCTTTCCATAACGCAAGCGCACTCAGCAGATTTTTTGGATGACCGGAATCGGCGCTACGCATCTCGACATACTCCCGAATGCGCGCTTCAGTAAATATCATGCTTAACAGATCCGCAAAATCATTGCGACGCGCTCCATCAACGTCTTCGAGCCGAAGTCCCGCACAGTCCACGAGATGGCCATCTCGCGCAACGAAGAAAGCCGGCACTTCAAGCAAGGCCGCCACCGTTGATGGCAAATCAAAATGGTCGTCTAGGCTTCCGGCACCTGGGCCTGTGCGGTCAGGATCAACATCAAGCCACACGGCATAGCGCGTGCTCTTTAATCCTGTCGGCGCACCATCAGCGTATGGTGAGTTTGCAAACATCGCCGCAATGATTGGCCCGAGGCGATTGCCTAAAACATACTTGCGACCGAGATCTTCCTCGCTTTCGTAATCGATGCTCACCTGCATGGCAGCTGTTCTGGTCATCATATCCCAGGCATGGCCGCCACGGCGACGCAAATACGGTCGCATGATTGCGTAACGCTGCTTTTTGATCCAAGATTGCGCTTCAAGTTTGACCAGCGGGTCAAACCCCAGCGCGATAAAATACACGCCGAGTTGGGCGCCTAGCTCGCGTAGGTCGCTTAGAAAACGACGCAGCGCAGCTTCGTTATCAAACAGCGTGCGCTCTGGAAATCCTGAGAATTCGATTTGGCCACCGGGTTCAAGCGTCACGTCACCATACGGCATATGCAGCGCAATGATGTTCGACGCTTCCAGAGTTGGCTGGCCTCCACGCGTCGCAAACCCGCGAAGCACTTCTTGTACGCGTGCACGATTGATGCGCTCGGATGTGTGCTGCTCGTAACCGAGCAACTCGTATTCTAAACCGATTCGCCACAACGATCGCGGGGTGGCATTTTCGTGAATGTATGAGCAAGCAGCGACGACGTCGAGAGCGTCCGCAGATATCGTCGCAGCCCCTGCGACGCTTCGAGGAATCGGCTCTTGGTTCACGTAAGCGTCCCCGATGAGTACGCAGAGTTTTGCACCGACTAAAAGATCATCCTTACAGCTAGTTCGAGCGCGCACGCTTCAACTTTTCGACCTGGCGACCTCTGAAGACGTTCTGCGGACCGAACCAATGACGGGGTTTCGCCCCCTCCTATGGCATCTTGCCCATATCGGCGTCTATCAAAACTATTGGGTGCTGCAACGCTGCGCAGGTCAGTCCAGTATCAATCGCGCGTATGACGTCCATTTCGATCCTATTCAAACACCACGCGAAGAAGCCAAAATTCTCCCGTCGCGCGACGAGATAGAAGATTACCTTTCGGAAACCTTACGCCGCGTTGAGAGCTTTCTCGGCGCCGCTGATTTGGAAAAACCGATGGGCAAAGATGCTCTTCGACCGTCGTATGTGCTTGACTTAGTGCTCGAGCACGAGATGCAACATCAAGAGACGATTGCGTTCGTGTTTCAAGCATTGCCATTGTCCGGCAAAAAACCGGGGCGTGCACTTGAAGATGGGGTACGCGCCGAAGCGGCAGCGGAAATCCTTATACCCACCACGCAAGCTATGATAGGAGCTCTCGACGGTTCTTTTGCGTATGATAATGAGTCGCCCCGGCATCGGGTGGATTTGGCTCAATTCTTTATCGATCGTGACCTGACAACAAATCGAGAGTACGAAGAGTTCGTAAAAAGTGGTGGATATGAGCGGCGCGAGTACTGGAGTGAGGAAGGCTGGAGCTGGAAGGGTTCCGCAAACATCACCGCGCCGCTGTATTGGTCTGAGCAGCCGCGGAAAGAGCGTACGTTTTTCGCCGAGACAACGTTGCGCGCTGATGCGCCGGTCACCGGCGTTTCCTGGTATGAAGCGCAAGCATATGCAGCGTTTCGCGACAAGCGCCTCCCAAGCGAAGCTGAATGGGAAGTCGCCGCTTCGTGGGATCCCACGCTTGGGCGCATGCGCCTTTTTCCGTGGGGAGATGAGCAGGTCGAGGATGACGTCGCCGTCAATGGACGGACAACTTGGGGGGCATCGATTGTCGGCACACAAGCACAAAACACAAGCGCGCTCGGCCTACACGATGTCGTCGGCAACCTGTGGCAATGGACGGCATCGCCGTTTTGCGGTTATGACGGATTCACGCCCTATCCTTATCCCGAGTATTCACAAACATGGTTCGACGGCGACCATTATGTGTCGCGTGGTGGCTCGTGGTTTACGGATCGCTCTTTAGCGCGCACGAGTTTTCGCAATTTTTACCGCCGCCACTTCCGCCCGGCTTTTCTTGGCATTCGCTGCGCACGTGACGCAAGATGACGCGTGGCTTGCACGCGCCGTCAATCGCTATCACGAACTCTGCACCGATCTATCACTTGGTGGCCCGCCAGTTGTCAGCGCATTTGTCGAGCAACAACGTAGTGCCGGCCTGACATTTGGCGGCACGGTCCAGTGCCGTTCGTTACGGCCAGCATTTATAACCCCAAATCGAATGGCAGTGTTGCGCGCTGCGGTCACAGGGTTATGGGGAGCCTTTCGCCAGCTCGAGCAAAGAGCTATTGCCGACGCATCGCTTGCCGCTCAGTTAGGCTTGAGCGAACAAGAGCGAGCGCTTGTGACCATCGATCCCGGTTACAGCGACGCAACGGTTGTCTCGCGTCTAGATACGTACTTTGATGAATCGCCCCGCGTGCTTGAATATAATGCTGATAGTCCTGCCGGCATGTCATATCAGGCTGGCCAAGCATCCCTGATGCTAGCGCTCCCAATTATGCAGTGTTTCGCGCAAGAGTTCCAGCTTGAGGAGATGCGTGCAGATGTGGCCTTGCGCAACACATTGCTTGAGGTGTGGCGTGAGTTTTCAGCGCGCAAAGGTCTGACAAATGCACGTGCTCCAACGATCGGGATTGTAGACGTCCCCGGCGCGGCGACGAGTTCGGAGTTTGAACTCATAGTCGACGATCTTCGCGAACATGGCGTGCCGGCACTCATCACAACGCCCGACGATTTGGCTTACAGAGATGGAAAGCTACGGGCGGGCGGCACGGTAATCGATTTGGTTTACAAAAGACTGCTCGTGGCCGACTTCCTTGCGCGCTATGATTTGCGGCACCCACTGATTAGCGCGTATGCCGACGGTGCAGTCTGTATCGCAAGCTCGTTCCGCTGCACGATTGCTCATAAAAAGAAAGCGCTCGTTGCGTTGCTTGCACAGCAGCATTCCCATTGGTTCACAGGCGAGGAACGCTCGGCAATCGCGAGTCTTGTCGTTCCAACCCGGCCGCTCGAAGCGCTTTCGCACAGTGAGCTTGTGGCTGGACAGAAAGCCATGGCACTAAAGCCGAACGACGCCCACGGTGGCGAAAACATCGTCTTAGGCTGGGAGTGCAGTCCGACGCAATGGCGAGCAGCGCTGCAAGCGGCGCGCACTGGTGACTTTGTCATCCAGCAGTGCGTAGCGCCCAAACGTGAGTCCTATCCAGTTTTTGACGCAGATCGGCCCGAGTGTGGCGCGCACGTACAAGAGCTCATCGAAGACTGCAACGCGTACGTGTTTCGCGGCATTTTGGGTGGAGTGCTGACGCGTTTGTCGCAATCATCCATTATTAACGTGTCACGCGGCGGACAAGCTATCCCCACGTTTGTTGTGTCGCCGTTGGCTTGATTGTGACTAGGCTGCGCGAAGGACAAGCGCAGCGTTGAGGCCACCAAAGCCGAAACTGTTCGAAAGAACAAGGTGTTGGCGCAGCGATGTCGGTACCGCCGGTGCGTAGTTAAGATCGCAGCCATCGCCTGGTGTTTCCAAATTGACAAGCGGCACGACCGTGCTCTCCTTGATCCCGATGGCGCATAGTGCCGCTTCAACCGCTCCTGTTGCGCCAAGCGCGTGACCCATCATGCCTTTGATCGCCGATACGACGATGCGATCTGCCTGAGGGCCCAAGGCGGCGCGAATCGCCTGACTCTCGGTCCCGTCGTTGAGCGGCGTTGAGGAACCGTGTGCGTTGACGTGATCGACTTCGCTTGGATGCGCTTTAGCTTCATTGAGTGCAATGACCATCGCACGCGTTGCCTCGCGCCCGTCTTCACGCGGAGCGGTCATATGCTCGCCGTCGTTGGTGAGACCGTAGCCTGCTATCTCTGCATAAGGGACGGCACCGCGTGCAACAACATCTTCCTCGCTCTCGAGCAACAGCAGACAAGCGGCTTCTGCCATGACGAAGCCGTCGCGGTGAGCATCAAATGGACGGCTTGCACTTTGCGGGTCGTGATTTCGCGTTGACATGGCGCGAATGATATCGAACGCA
>JBPYDX010000274.1:0-4843 GCA_051986115.1 Candidatus Eremiobacteraceae bacterium | reverse complement strand
ACCTGGGAGTCCGCGACGAGCAAGTTTTTGTTGCGACCGCGTGCACGCGCTGCAGCCAAGAGTTGTTGCATTCGTATCGACGCAATGGATCGGGTGGACCGCTGATGGCGGCGGTTGCCGTTGCCCGCAAATGACAGCGACCAGCGCGGTCAAGGGGCGAGGCTACGCGCTGGTCGTTGAAGATGAGCCTTCCGTTGCCGAGCTTTTGAGTGATGCGTTAGCGGCCGAAGGCTTCACCCCGGTCATCGCAATCGATGGAATGGCTGCCTTGCGCCGAGCGCGTCAGCACGGACCTGATGTAGTCGTGCTAGATATTGGCTTACCAGGATTGGATGGTTTTGAAGTGTGCCGCACCTTGCGCAAGGAGACGGCTGTACCCATTATCGTTGTGTCCGCCCGAAGCGACGAAGTTGATAGAATCGTCGGATTGGAAATTGGAGCGGACGACTATATTACCAAACCATTTAGCCCTCGCGAGTTCATTGCGCGTCTGCGCGCTGTTTTGCGGCGCGTTGGCGTTGAGCCGCCAACGCCTTCCAAGCAGCGAACGATTGGCGAGGTTTCAATTGACGCAGATCGCCGGGAAGTTACCGTAGATGGCAAGGCGGTTCGCCTCAAACCCCGCGAGTTTGATTTGCTTTGGCTGTTTGCACGCAACGAAGGGCACGTCTTCACCCGCGACCAATTGATCGAAGCCGTCTGGGGATTTGATTTTGAAGGTGACCCGCGCACTGTTGACGTCCACGTGCGCCGACTGCGTCGAGCCCTTCACGATCCAGCCGCAAGCCCTCGTTATTTGCACACCGTTCACGGGTTGGGTTACAAGTTCGCCGCGCTCAAGTGAAAGAGCGTCGCCACCAGCCCTCGCGTCTTCCCGATCTCCAGATACTTGGTACCAAACTTCGGCCCTTTGCGCGCTCGCAGATCGCTCTACCGCTACTCTATGTAGAGTTCACTGCGCGACCGCGCCTAGCAAAAGGTCAAGCGCGCACTTTTGCCGCGCAGTGTAAGCAAGCAACGGCTGCAGCTCTAAAAGCGTCGCTCGGATCAATTCTGCGTAAGGATGATTTAGTAGCCGCAGGCGCTGGCGGCCACTGGTTTGTGGCCGTGCTTACTGCTCGGGCGCTCTCAGGGAAGCGAGTAGTAGTTGATCCTGACATTGGTGTTGCGGCCGAGCGTCTGCGACGTGCAGTCCTCATTGCGCTTGCCCGATTGCAACGCGATGACAAAAATTCCGCTAACTCTTACCAACACCGCATAACCGTGCGTTGTGGTTGGAACGTTCTCGAATTAGCCAAAAACGATCACCCGCTGGATGCGTTGCGCCACGCTGTCCGTGGAGCGGCGCTGGTCGCGCGAATTGAAGAGCAGCGAGCCACAACTTTGGCCGCCGTCACGCACGAGCTGCGCACGCCGTTGACGGCGATCATCGGTTTTGCTGAACGCCTGGAAGGGGAGCGAGTAAGTTCGGTCCAGCGCAGACGCTATGGCGCCATCATTACGGCCGAGTCGACGCGTTTGCGCCGCTTAGCAGAGGGGCTAATCGACATGGGCTCGTGGAGCGCCGGAAGTTTGCGACTGCGCGCCGAGGATTTTGACTTGGCAAACATAGCCTTAGAAGCAGTGCAAGCAGTGCGTGACGTCGCTCGGGGAAAAAGGGTTGTCCTGTCGGTCGTAGGTTCGGGGAAAGCGATCGTTGATCGTGATCGCTGCCTGCAAATCTTCATTAACCTTCTAGATAACGCGGTGCGTCATAGCCCAAGCCGTGGTCGAGTGCGCATTTCGATAAGCCAAGAGCGTGACGCGTGCACCGTGGTGGTGAAAGATCAGGGCCCAGGCTTTGCGCAGCTCGTGCGCCGCACGCTCGGGCAGCCTTTTTCTCGCACGGCCGACGGCCAAGTCGGTCTAGGTCTCGCGCTTTCAAAGCTGCTGGTTGAAGCGCACGGCGGTTCGTTGAAAATTGCTGGTCGCAAAGGTTCCGGAATGGTCTGTGTCACTTTTCCAAGTCGGAAACTGCGGTGAATCAAGAATTCCGCAGGAGCGAACACGTGTGTGTGAGTAACAGGTTGGCATCTGCCGACCTCTTTCTTATAGGAAGAGAGGCGTTCGGCGGACTTGCACTTCGAGGCGGCTCGTACTTTGGGGATTCGGCTCGGCGCGATGTTTTTTATTGCCGCAGCGATCGCGCTTGTGCAGCCGACGGCTGCTTCTGCGGTGGAACTTGATGCGCTCTCAAAAGCCGCGTTGCAGTACCACGCTACGTCAGATGACGGCACGCAGCTGTACTCACAATGCCTTTTGTCGACAGTCCGCTATGATGTGAGTTTTACGCCGGACCGTACAACCTATGTTATCACTGGCGACATCGGCGCTATGTGGCTACGCGATGCCAGCGCTCAAATGGAGCCGTATCTTTTTTTCGCCCAAGATCCTGGAGTCAAAGACATGCTTCGCGGCGTGATTGCACGCGAGGCGAAAGACATTCTTGTCGACCCGTATGCCAATGCTTTCAATCGCAACTATCAGGTAACTGAAGAAAAGTTTGAGCTCGACTCGCTTGCTTATCCCATCGTGCTGGCCTGGAATTATTGGAAGCAGACCGGCGACACGGCGGCACTCACACCCGAGATAAAGTCGGCATACGAGCGTGCCGTTTTCCTTATGGAAACGGAGCGCGATCACGCGCGCTCTCAATATCGTCATCGCTCGCTTGCAAACGGTGGTATGGGGACGCCTGTGGGATACACCGGCATGGTGTGGACCGGTTTTCGCCCCAGCGACGATCCCGCGCAATATGGCTACAATATTCCGTCAAACATGTTTGCGGCAGTCGCGCTGAGCGAACTTGCGGACCTTGAGACAAATGTTTGGCACGACGGCACACAAGCCGCGGAGGTCACTCAGCTTCGCGATGGCATCGTCGACGGCATCAATAACTACGGCATTGTGTATACTGCGAAATACGGTTACATCTATGCCTATGAAGTCGACGGGCTAGGGCACACCAACCTGATGGACGATGCCAACGTGCCGAGCCTACTGTCAATTCCTTATCTTGGCTATCCAGCCGATCCGGCAATCTACACAAATACTCGCAGGTTTGTACTCTCACCCGACAATCCGTATTACTATGCTGGCAAAACTGCGCGTGGTATTGGCAGCCCGCATACTCCGAAGGGATACGTGTGGCCGCTCGCGCTCGTGATGCAAGGTCTGACGACGCAGGACCCAAAAGAACTGGCCGACGTGCTGTCTGAGTTGCGAGCCTCTGACATCGGCGACCACCTCATGCACGAATCGTTCGATCCAAACGATCCGACGAAATTTACTCGTTCGAATTTTGGTTGGGCATGCTCGTTATACGCAGAACTCGTTCTCAATCGCGTGATGGGATACACATCGCCGCTTCCGCCGGGCAACGGTTGGTCCGCGCGGCGCAGCACGACAGCATCATTGTTTCCGACGCTCTTCAAGTAGAGCCCGCATGCCCGTAAGCCTTGTCATCGGCACCCAGTGGGGGGATGAAGGCAAAGGCCGTATTGTCGACTTCCTAGCGCGCTCGGCTCAAGTTGTTGCGCGCTTTGGCGGCGGCTCGAACGCGGGTCACACGGTGCGCGTTGGTGACAAGACCTACAAGCTGCGAATCGTTCCAAGCGGCGTGGTCGCAGGTGTCGAGCATTGCGTCATTGGGCCGGGCACCGTGGTTTCGCCAGGGGGATTGGTGGCCGAGCTCGACACCCTCGAGTTCAACGGCGTCGATACCTCGCGAGTGTGGGTTTCAGATCTGGCACACTTAATTTTGCCCTATCATGTCGAGCTCGATAAGAGCGCCGAACGCGAGCGCGGCGAAGACGCACTGGGAACGACTGGTAACGGCATCGGTCCAGCATATCTCGACCGCGTCGCTCGCAGCGGTATACGCGCGGGCGAGCTCAAGGACATACGCAAAGCGCGTCAGTTGCTTTTCGCGCGCACTCAAGGTTTGCGCGGCCACGGGATAGACATTGACTTAGATGCCGTTGCGGCAGACCTCGGCCGTCAAGCCGAACGCATTGCGCCACACGTGCGCGACACTGTTAGCCTCATTCATGAAGAACTCAAGACCGGCAAAAGAGTGTTGGCCGAGGGCGCACAAGGCTCGTTGCTTGACGTGACCTTTGGCACGTATCCGTATGTCACATCATCGGTCACTGTGTCGGGCGGAGCGCTCGCGGGGCTTGGTTTTGGTCCCAAAGATGTTGACTACGTCGTCGGCGTCGTCAAAGCATACCAGACGCGTGTTGGTGGCGGGCCGTTCCCAACAGAGCTGCAAGACGAAACCGGCGCCGAGCTACAAAAACGTGGAAGCGAGTTCGGGGTGGTGACCGGCCGGCCGCGGCGTTGCGGTTGGCTCGATCTTGTCGCACTGCGCTACGTCGTGGGCATCAACGGCATTACACATCTTGCGCTCACCAAGATCGACGTGCTTGATACCTTTTATGAAGTTTCAGTCTGCGTCGATTATGACGGTGCTGGTGAAGGTTCGTTGCCGTTCGCAATCTCGCGCGGCGTCACGCCCGTGTACAAGAAGATGCCCGGTTGGCTCAAGACAACTGTCGCCGCTCGGCATTGGGAAGATCTTCCCTACAACGCACGCGAGTATATCCGTTTTATCGAATCGTTTGTTGGCGTTCCAGTCTCATACATTTCTGTGGGGCCAGAACGCACGCAGATTATCGTTCGACCCGAAGCTCCGTTCGCTAGTGTCTCGAAAGTTCGGTGAAAGAGTCACCCGCCTATAGGGCGGTAGTTACCCTCGAGCGACTCGCCGAGGCGCGGCTAGCAGCGTGTCGCGCAGACGTTG
>JBPYDX010000273.1:0-3844 GCA_051986115.1 Candidatus Eremiobacteraceae bacterium | reverse complement strand
CATAAAAATCATACAGCGCCGCGACACGGTGTGTTGTCAAACCTTGGCGATTCAAACGCACGACGGCATCCCCCTTACCGATCGTGCCCCGGAAGATTCGTCCCACCGCGATGCGCCCAACGTATTCGTTGTGGTCGATATTGGAGACAAGCATCTGAAATGGCGCTTCGCTATCGCCGGGCGGTTCAGGGATGTGGCGGATGATCGTATCCATGAGCGGCTTGATGTCGACACCCGGATGTCGCAGATCAAGGGTGGCAGTGCCTTCGCGAGCATTGGTATACACCACCGGAAAGTCGAGTTGGTGATCGGCGCATCCAATATCAATAAAAAGCGCCAACACCTCATCAAGCACTTCGCCGGGGCGGGCATCCTTGCGGTCGATTTTGTTGATGACTAAAACGACGGGCAAATCTTGTTCGAGAGCTTTGCGCAAGACAAAACGTGTTTGCGGCAGCGGACCTTCAGCAGCATCAACGAGCAACAACACACCATTTACCATTTGCAAAACGCGCTCGACTTCGCCGCCGAAATCTGCATGGCCCGGGGTGTCAACAATGTTGATTTTGACATTGTCCCAAACGATGCCAGTGTTTTTGGCTAAAATTGTAATCCCGCGCTCGCGCTCGATTGGATTAGTATCCATGATCCGCTCGCCAGCCGCGCTAGGATCGCGGAATATCCCGGCCTGACGCAGCATTGCGTCAACGAGTGTCGTCTTGCCGTGGTCGACATGCGCAACTATTCCAATATTGCGAATATCTCTGCGCGTTTGCATGCAACTACTTCATTACGACGACGATGCTGCGATGCCTCGCGCAGGCGCCCTGCGACGTTGAAACGAAGCGACTTTCGCATGTCGAGCGATAAAGACGTCGGCCGAAGATCGCATAAACAGGTACATCCCTATGGCGAAGCTGGCGGCGTCGCTCCCGACGTCGACCCCAACTATGACCCACGGCAAGATAACACCGTTCGAACGATCGGCGTTATGGGTTCGGCTGGCGGACCTATGGATCTCAAAGTCCGCCGCCGCTGTTACGATTTGGGAGTTGCTATTGCCAACACGGGCTGCGCTCTTGTGACAGGTGCCTGTCCAGGCCTGCCATACGATACTGCGCGCGGTGCCAAATCGGCCGGGGGGCTTTCCGTGGGTATCTCACCGGCACTCTCGCGCAGCGAGCACGTCTTGCGTTACAAATCTCCGGTAGATGCATTTGATGTTATTATCTACACGGGTAGCGGGCTGATGGGCCGCGAGGTCGACAACATCCACTCTTCGGACATCGTCATCATCGTCGGCGGACGTTCCGGCACGCTGGGCGAGTTTGCCATTGCCTATGACGAGGGAAAGCTTGTCGGCATCCTCGCCCACACCGAAGGCATCGCAGACGATCTTCCGGATATTGTTCCAAAGTTGCGCAAGCGAACCGGCGCGCGGCTTATCTACGAAGGCGATCCCGTCAAACTGGTCGCGCGCTGCATCCACGTTTATCGAACCGAGCATTATAAGCATCCCTCGGTTTTTGTTGAGGACTCAGATGGACAGGAGCACGCGTGGCCAGCATCACCTTCATCGGCGCAGCCGGCGTCGTAACCGGAAGCAAGCATCTTCTCCAGTTCGACAACGGCACTCGCGTGGTGCTCGATTGCGGGCTGTATCAAGGAACACCTGATCTCACCGAACGCAATTACACGCCACCCCCGCTCGATCCAAGAACATTGGATGCGGTGCTGCTCTCACACGCACATCTGGATCATTGCGGATACTTGCCGGCGTTAGTTGCTCAAGGATTTAACAAACCTATTTATTGCACGTCGGCGACAGCTGACGTTGCCACGCTCGTCTTACGCGACAGCGCAGGCTTACAAGAAGACGAAGCTGCTCGCGCGGCCAAACATCCGGATCGCGGTTTGCATGCCACGCCTTTGTATACGAACACAGACGTGGACAAGGTTGTGCCGTTGTTCTCGCATGTCGAATACGGTGTGATGTCCGACAGTGTGTCGGGCTGCAATTTCCGTTTTCAAGATGCGGGCCATATCCTCGGCTCGGAAATTATGGAGATTTTTTACAACCAGCGTAAACTTGTCTTCACCGGCGACTTGGGTCGTTATGGCCGACCGTTGCTGCGCGACCCATCGGCGATCGCTCAAGCCGACTATCTGCTGTGCGAATCCACGTACGGAGACCGGTTGCACGCGCAGAGCGACCCGCAAGATGATCTTGGGAGCGTTATCAATGCTGCCCATCAACGCAACGGAGTGCTGGTTATTCCTTGTTTTGCAATCGGCCGCACCCAGGAGATCTTGTACGCAATCGGTCAGCTGCAAGCCGCTTCCAAAATTCCAAAAATCGCCATCTACGTTGATAGTCCGATGGGCATAGCCGCGGATGCTATCATGCAGCGCCACCCAGAAGCGACCCGTTTCAACCTTACTGAGCGGTTCGGTCCCAATGACATCAACATCGGAGCGCAAGGCGTCACCAACGTGCAAGCACGGCAGGACTCGATCGCGCTCAACGATATCAAATCGAACGCTATTATCATTGCCTCCAGCGGCATGGCGGTCGGCGGTCGCATCTTACATCACTTGCGAAATCGCCTGCCCCGGCAAAACGATACAATCTGCCTCGTCGGATACCAAGCGCCGGGAACCCTTGGCCAACAACTGCTCTCGGGCAAAAAGCAGTGTAAAGTTATGGGACTGCCGATCGCGGTAAACGCTTCGATAACACAAATCGACGGATTTTCGGCTCATGCCGACCGCAACGAGTTGCTGCGGTGGTTTGGCAATTTCACTTCCTCACCGAAAACCTATATCGTACATTCTGATCCGGGGCCAGCGGCGTCGCTGGCCGCTGCCGTGCACGCGCAATATGGATTTGACGTGAGTGCTGCCCGCCAAGGTGAAGTTGTCGAGATTTAGAACATCGCTGCGCAGGTACGATTGTTTGTAAAGGTGGTAACCATGAAACAGATTTCGGTGTTTGGTTTGATCCTGGTCTTGTGCGCACTTAGCGCGCAGGTCGTCTCGGCTCAGATTATTCCTGGTACGAAGCTGACTGGGACAATTAACTCTGAGTTCAACTCTAAGAGCGCAACCGTCGGTGAGCGATTTACCCTCACCAACGTTCATTCGGCGAACAGCGATATCACTGGTGCTGAGATTTACGGCCACGTCGCGCACGTACAAAAAGCAGGTCAAGGCACGCCGGGTAAAATCGCGCTTGCTTATGATAAGCTCCAGACCCGATCGAATATGTACTCGATCGAAGCCCATACTGTCGACATCACCGTTAACACCAAGAGCAATGCAACCAAAGAGGCTCTGGCTGCCGCAGGTGGTGCCTTGGTTGGTGGACTGATCGGCAAAGGCTGGGGTGCAGTTATCGGTGGAGGCGCCGGATATGTCTATGCGAAGAACAACCGGCAGGACGTAACAATCCCCGGCGGTTCGTTTGTAACGGTCGAAGTCACCTCGAGTACGCGCATTAGCAAATAAGATCTTAGAGAATAAAAAGCTGACGGACCTTGTGGTCCGTCAGTCTTTCCTTCAGGGTCCCGTTGGCCGCCCGCGTTCGATTAGATCATCGGGGCCGTCGCCTACCTGCTCGAGCCGCCTATCCGCCCAATCACGCCACAGCTTACGCCGGTCGTATTCCTTGACGGGGTCGACTCGAAGCACATCGTCCTCTGTTAGCTCGCGAACTAGTTCGAGTGGAAAGGAGATCATGGTATGCGCCCTCCTCCGGGAGTCTAAGTATACCCATGAGGGGGTGCCCAAAACCATCGGTCAAAAGTTTTCTTCCAGATTATGGAAGTCGTTTCAGGTGGTCGTC
>JBPYDX010000272.1:0-3958 GCA_051986115.1 Candidatus Eremiobacteraceae bacterium | reverse complement strand
ATCCCAGGGTCGATAAGGTACGCCTCGCCGTTGCGCATGAACACGCCAGCGTTGGTTTCAAACAGCCGGCTTCGAGTGATGAGCAGCGAGTTTGCAACTTGCATAGGGTGCGGACCTTGAGAATTATCAAGCACGAAGCGACCTCGCATACAAGAGCACTGCGAGTAACGACCAGTTGACAACATGGCCGGTCCAGCAGTATGCGCACGGCATGCGCGTGATAAACAACAGACTGTAGGCCAAATACAACGAGAAGGCAGCAGCAACGACCGATGCGCAAAGCGCGAGCGAGAGCGCCAGGGCGCTGTGCAAGAAGGGAGTGATGACTAGAAATGCGCCGTAGTAGAAAAGGCCGAAAAGCGAATTGGGGATGCCGACTGCCTGCGCGCGCGGCGTGTGAACGACGCTTGCCTCACGCAATCCCCCGCGTTGGGCGAGCCGGTGCTTTTGAAACATGAAATACGAAACGTAGAGTCCCGCAAGGCACAGGAGGACGATCAAGACGACGATGACGGGCGGTATCATTAAGTAGGCGAGCCCGAGCAGAATTGTGCGATGCGATCTAAGCCTTCGATCAGAGCCGGTTGTGGCGCAACCCAGGAAAGTCGAAGAAATCCCTCGCCAGCTGCGCCGAAGACAATGCCCGCGACTGTGACGACGTCGTAACGCTCGAACAGGTGATCCGCTGCAGCTTCAGAGCTGTTCCATTGCTCGGGTAAGGCAAGCATGGTGTAAAACGCTCCCTGCGGTTCTACGATTCGCAAGTGTCTGTCGCGAGCTGTTTCGATCAGCACTTGGCGTTGGGCAGCGTACCATGGGTGATGCGCACGCAAGCGGGCTGGTTCGCGCACGATCTCGAGAGCAACATGCTGTGCAAACATGTTAACGTTGAGCACCATCAGCCCATGCGCTCGAATAGCCGCTTCGACCACCTCGGGTGCGGCGATG
This sequence comes from Candidatus Eremiobacteraceae bacterium, assembly GCA_051986115.1. Taxonomy (GTDB): domain Bacteria; phylum Vulcanimicrobiota; class Vulcanimicrobiia; order Eremiobacterales; family Eremiobacteraceae; genus JAFANK01. Next base: position 3,010 of record JBPYDX010000272.1, on the reverse strand, counting down.
AGGAACCCAACACGCAGGCCCGTCAGAGCGCATGACTTTGACAAACTGTGAATGGCGATCGCGTGCCGGTAATGATCGAGCGCCGACGCTGGCGGTTTAGCAGTAAAGGTGAGCTCGCGATACACTTCGTCGACGACGAGCCACACTGGCGGTCCTTTGCGGTCGCTAAGCGCACGTGTAAGCCGGCGCAGTTCACGCTCCTCCATCACACTTGCCGTAGGATTACCCGGCGACCCGATGATGATCATACGGGTGGCCGGCGTCAGCGAGGATAGTAACGCGTCGGCACGGATCGCAAAACCATCGTCTGCCGACAAGCGGACGTTGCGATGACGCACGCCCTCGAGATCGCAACACCGTTGATACGACGGGTATGAAGGATCGGTGACAAGTACTTCATCGCTGCTTGGATCGAGCAGCGCTTTAACCGCAAGGTAAATGCCTTCTTGTGAGCCATTTAGGACGGCCACATTGCGTCCGCTGCCAAACGAATAGCCGCCGTAGATGCGTGCGATGCGCTCGCGCAGTTCGGGCAGACCACCAGGCGGTGCGTAGGGACAACCGTGGGCTCGCACCCACTCGAGCGCTTTTTCAAATGGCATCACATCGGGGTGCAAAGTGGGCTGACCCATGCCCAAGTCTATGGAGCTTGCTTTTTTGCGATCGTGCATCGCGCGAATTGCTGACGGCGCGATTGATGCCAAGCGTGCGTTGCGCACCGATGCGGTCATTGGGCGAGACCGTGTTCGCGCAAGGCAGCGTTGAGTGAGGTTTTGCGGTCGGTCGATTCCGAGCGCTTGCCCACTATGAGCGCACATGGTGTCGCATACGTGCCCGCCGGATATTGCTTTGGTTGCATGCCTGGAATGACTACACAGCGTTTGGGAACGCGCCCGCGGGAGACGTGCGGCTTGTCGCTGGTCACATCAATGATGCTGGTCGACGCGGTGAGCACGACACCCGCGCCGATAACCGCTTCACGCTCGACGTGTACGCCTTCGACGATGATGCAGCGCGAGCCGATAAACGCACCGTCTTCGATGATGACTGGACGCGCGCTTGGCGGCTCAAGCACTCCGCCGATCCCCACGCCGCCGGAGATGTGCACGCCGGCGCCGATTTGTGCGCCGCTTCCCACAGTCGCCCACGTGTCGATCATCGTACCCTCGCCCACGCGCGCGCCGATATTGACGAAAGCCGGCATTAAAATTACGCCCGGCGCCAGATAGCTGCCGTAACGGGCGGAGCCCGGAGGCACGACGCGGACGCCGGTGTGCCGCCAAGATTGTTTGAGAGGGATCTTATCCCAGTAGTGCAGCGCTCCAGCATCGATTGCAGTTACGTCGCGCATGGCAAAGTATAAGAGAATGGCTTGCTGTATCCAATCGTTGACGATCCACGCGTTTCCATCGAATTCTGCAACCCGCAGTGTGCCTGCATCGAGCCCGTCAATAACCTGATCGACGGCTGTACGCACGTCGGCGTCAACAAGCCGCTCCCGCTCTGCAAACGCCGAGCGCACGAGCAGCTCCAACGTTGTCGTATCGAGTACCACGAGCACCATTTTCGCCATTTACAAGACACCGACCCGCATCGATATAGACGACGCTCATAGCATGCGTGTAATCACGCCTAAGGATGATGGAATTGTGAGCCGGGCGTCTTATAATTAGAGACTGGTTCAGCGGTTTTATGACCGTGGTAACGATCGTGATGCTTGCATCGGGAGATTTGGTTTCACCGTGGACGCCTGGTACAAAGCCATACGCCATGGTCGCCTGATCGCCAGGCTTCAACGACGCATTATTGATTGGAACGCGGTACAGCACTACTACGATGAGGGGCACACTTATCGCGAATGCAAGGCGAAGTTCGGCTTCGCTGCTGGTTCTTGGGGCAAAGCAGTAAAACGAGGCGCTCTCAAAGCGCGACCTCGACAATGGCCGCTCGCCAAAATTTTGAATGAGTCCCAATCTAGACATTCGATAAAGAGACGCTTATTAGAAGCAGGTGTGCTACGCAACGTGTGTGACGAATGCGGGCTGTCCGAATGGCGCGGTAAGTCGCTTGCGATTCAAATCGATCACTGCAACGGGATAAAAAACGACCATCGGATCGAGAATCTTCGTATGCTTTGCCCCAATTGTCACAGTCAGACGCCGACGTTTGGATCGCGAAACAGAAAGCAAAGTGTCAAAGTACCGCGAATAAGCAGGCTCATTCCCGGGTGGTGTAACTGGTAACACGCGCGGCTCTGAACCGCGAGACTCGAGGTTCGAAACCTTGCCCGGGAGCCAAATTTTCCAACGGTTGCGTTTGGCCCCATCGTCTAGAGGCCTAGGACGCCGCCCTCTCAAGGCGGAGACAGGGATTCGAATTCCCTTGGGGCTATGCTTTCGACCGTCTCTTTGAGTAATACGCAAACCTGCCTGATAACAGGGGCGACGAGCGGCATCGGCTATGAGACGGCGCGTGGTCTCGCATGCGCCGGCAATACCGTTATTCTCGTTGGCCGCAACCCTGAGCTGACTCGAATTGCCGTCGAGCGGATCCGCGAAGAAGCACCAACCGCGCAAGTTGAACACTTGATTTGCGACCTCGCATCGCAGGAGCAAGTGCGGCGGCTGGTCACTCAAATACAAGACCGCTACTCCACGCTCAACGTCATAGTCAATAACGCCGGTGTATTCACTATGAGGCGGACGATGACCACAGACGGTGTTGAGCTGCAATGGGCTGTCAATCATCTTGCCTATTACGTGATTGCCGAATCGCTTGTTGACGTGCTGGTTGCAAACGCGCCATCGCGAATCATTCAAGTAGCGTCCGATGCGCATTATCACGGCTATGTGGACTTCGATGATCTCTCGGGATCGCAGAGCTATTCAGGGTCGCGTGCTTATGCGCAATCGAAACTAGCAAACGTTCTGCACAGCTACGACCTGGCACAGCGGCTTTCCACCACGGGCGTTACCGTCAACTGTCTTCACCCGGGTGTCATACGCACCGC
>JBPYDX010000271.1:0-2809 GCA_051986115.1 Candidatus Eremiobacteraceae bacterium | reverse complement strand
CTGCAGCGATGTCGGCATTGAGCCGAGATACGAGGTCATTTGCCGAGGACGTACGCGTCTTCACATCGGCGAGGTGATCGACCAACTGAGCGCGAGCACTTTCTAAAGTCGCCTTGATTGCCGCGGGTGAAGGAGGCGGCGCGCCTGGAGATTGCGGTACCACATCTCCCGCGGCGATGAATGCAAGCAAGGCACCCACAGCGCACGCGCCGTATGAGAGAGCACGCAACGTTCTGCGCTCAAGCATAGTAGAGAAACTCTTTATGGAACGCGCCTAGCCGCGCCTGCGTTCTTTATTAAATGATTAGTCGTCTGCCCATCGCACTGGCGCTGCTCCTTGCCTTTTCAAAGGTGACGGCGCCCCATGCGATTGCTATTGCACGCTTGCCTGAGTACTTGCCGGTGCCACACGGCGCGGCGGTCATTATGAATACAGGGTCGACAAATACGTTTGGGTATCGCATCGTCGTGCAGCGCAGCGGCGCAAGCGAATTCGTCGGCGGCTTGGGTCGCAGCACAGCAACCTTAGATGCAGCGATGGTCAGCAAATTATTTAGCGATCTGCAAACCGCATCGCCGCTTGGCGATCTAACGGCGCTCCCGTGCATGAAAAGCGTTTCCTTTGGGACATCCCTTTTTGTTTATTGGGAACATAGCCGTTCGCCTGATCTAAGCTGCGCCTCGGATCAGCGTGGTCAAGCGGTGCGCAACGATGCTGAACAGATCGCGCACGCATTGCACCTTTCTAGTACAATGCGTCAACCGGTCGTACGGCCGCTCATGCCAAACGAGCAGCACCATCCGCTGCCTGTTCAGCCTTCGCCATCAGCCTCAGGCAGTAACTAAAACTCAGTACCGCTCGAAAAATGGAAATCGTCGATCTTGACGGCGGGCAGAACGTGGCTTTCGGAACGAACCAACGATGAGGCAAGCTCGCAGCGGCCGAGCGCGCCGATGATCGACTCGTTGAAGCGCATGTTTTTGAGTCCCTTGGTAATGTTACCGCGTTCAATAAGGAACAAGCCGTCCCGAGTCATGCCGGTAATGATTGTTTGCTTTTGATCGACCATGCGTATATACCAGGTACGCGTCATCAACACGCCATGGGTAACACCTTTGATCATGTCTTCAATTGAACGTGTGCCGGGATCGACGACAATATTGAGGGGCAATGGACCCTCGGAGTTTGGTGCCGGCAACGCGTGACCAGTGTTAGCGTGCTTTAGTTTTGCAGCATAATAGGAGTCGTACACGACATCCTTGGCAACGCCATGATGGAGTAGATCGACTTTTTGTCGGGGCACGCCTTCGAAATCAAATGGTATACCCGAGCCAAGCGGGTGCGCCCAATCGTCTCGGATCGAAATATTTTCCCCGACTATTTCTTGTCCGAGCTTGCCGCTCATAAATGATGAACCCTCGTCGAAGGCTTGTGCTCCGAACCCGATCCACGAAAGGTAGCCGAGGAATTCGCGAAACGCTGCCGGCTCCATGATGACCGTATACTTGCCCGGCTCGAGCGCACGAGGAACTTTGCCGGCGGCTGCCTTTCGAGCTGCCCGTTCTGCAAGCGCTGTGGGGTTGAGATCACTGAAGCACCGCGAGAAACCCTCGGCGTAACCGCTTGAGTCCGAACCGATGGCTTTGATATTCAATCCGCTGTCCGTCGAACGGTGGAAGCGTTTGACGCCTTTGCTATTGGCGATGGCGATCGCGTCCGACTGGGTCGAAACATAGCCTGCCGCGTAGAGCTTGTAGTTGCGCATGACGCGAGCGATTTCGGCGACAGCAGCGGCGCGAGCGTCCGCCTTTGTATTGGCGGTTGCTTCGTCGTACCAACCGGCGCCCTCAGCAATCATGCCAACCGGACCAGGCAGGCCTGGAAAATCGGCATCTTCGGTCGATAGCTTGGCAATTTCGTGGGCACGGCGAACGACGTCGGTGATGCCGGCCTCATCAAGTTTGTTGGTGCCCGCAACGCCGGTACGCTTGCCGACGACCGCCCGCACGGATATCTGGCAATTGCGCTCAGAGACACTCTCGTGTGCGGAGTTGTGTGTAAATCTGGTGAGCGATGAATCGCTGGCTGCGATCAATGCTTCGGTTTCGTCAGCTTTGGAAGCGTTGAGGGCAAGGTCAAGGACAGCCTGCAAGCCTTGACGATCTGCAAAGGTCTCAATTTTCATAGCCGACTCCGACCTGCACGTCGCGGAATCGCGTGGGTGAAGCACCTTGACACGAACGTGCCGTTTGCAACGGTTCACCTTTGCCGCAATTGGGCGTACCCCAGGCAACCCACGACTTTGCGTCGCCGATCGCATCGCACGAGCGCCAGAACTGCGGCGTCATGCCCGCATACGTCGGATTCTTGAGAAGCTTGCCTTTCTTTCCATCCTTAATTTCATAGCCGATTTGGCAACCGAACTGAAAGTTTAAGCGCTTGTCGTCGATCGACCACGAGCGATTACTCTCCATATAGACGCCGCGCTTTACATCGTCAAATAAATTCTCTGCTGGAACGGAACCAGGTTCGAGATTGACGTTGCCGATGCGGATCATCGGTAGCCGGCCCCAATACTCTGCCCGAACACAACCGCTTAGCGCAACCTTCGCAGTTTGCGCCGTGTCGCGCCCGGCCATATACCCCACGAGCGTGCCGTCACGAATGAGATAGACGGGATTTGCCTTCACCCCTTCGTCATCATATCCGTGCGTTGCTAGCGCTAGCGGGCACGTCATGTCGATGACAACGTTGACATGTTCGCTGCCGTAGCGGAACGTTCCAAGTTTATCGAGAGTAGCAAATGAC
>JBPYDX010000270.1:0-3944 GCA_051986115.1 Candidatus Eremiobacteraceae bacterium | reverse complement strand
TGTTCGCCTCGACGTCTTTGATGAGTCGCTGTCATTCGTACGCTGCGCCCAGCTCATACCTTGCGCGCGGCGTCTTTGCGTTGCTTGCAGCGTCGGCCAACGTGCTCCCCCAAACCCCGCTTTTAATAAGCGAGCTTTGATTTGGAGGAACACCCGATGCGGTTCGACCGCTTCTCGAAAAATACAAAAATTGTTATCATTATTTGCTGCGCACTTGTTCTCGCTGCCGGCGTTTATCTATTTGCTTCGAAACCTGGGCGTCAGTATGCAGGTGGAGTTGCAGCGCGCCTAACGTTGGGCGACCGCCCAACGAATATCTTACTGATTGCGAATAATGCGCGAGACGTCGCCGCAAATAACCCTCTTGGCCTTGGTTCAGCGGCGGGCCAAGCCGACGTCATACTGTTAGCGCATCTGGATCCGGCAGCCCATGCAATTTACGCGATTACGATTCCGCGAGATACCCTAGTGGCACAGCCAAACTGGCGCAACACCGTTCCAAAAATCAAGACACTGTTCTTCATGGGTGATCAGGAAACGCCGCCGCGTGGTCCGCAGTACCTGGCCAAGGCTGTATCCAACCTGACAGGCCTTCCAGTTGATGGTTACCTCGTCGCCAACTTCGCAGGTTTCAAAAAGGCAGTCGATCTGGTTGGCGGCTTAACCATCAACGTCAAGGCGCGTCTGTACGATCCGCAAAACAGTCATGCGGACTTTCAGCCCGGGGTCCAGCATATGAACGGCGCGCAAGCGCTGGCATTTATTCGGGTTCGCCAAAACGAAGCCGGCAATGCATATCGCGTGAACGATTATCAACGCATGCAAGCGGAAGTCGAAGTGCTAGGACTGCTGCGCGACAAGCTGCTTGACCCGCTTCATGCAGCAACGCTTGTGCCGATGTTCGTCAGCCATATGAAAGGCGACATCGCAACCAACCTGCCGCAAGACAAGCTCGTTCGCCTCGGCGTTGCAATGGCAGGCGCGCCAGTCTACCAAGTAGCGGTCGGATCGATCGCCGATTCAATGGTGCTCGCACCAACTCAAATCAAAGGCGTTAATAAAGAAGGGCGAATCGACGAAGCCGAGTACGACGTGCTTGACTTGCTTGCTATTCAAAAGCAATTAGCAGCGTTCGGATCGCACCTTGCAACTTCGGGCCTGCCGCCTCCGCCTTCGCCTCAGTCGCTTCGCGTGCGACTTTACGGGAGCGAGCATTTGGCCTTACACCTGGAACATTTGGGATTTCATCATTTGCAAAGAGCCGGCGACTCAAGAGGTCTCAACGTCGTGGTTTACCCGCAGCAACAGCCCGCCTGGGGTTGGTTGGTTGCGCGTTCCGTCGGTACTGGTAATATCTATGTTCGCCCCGCCGACATCGACGAAATTGTAGTCTATGAATGAGCTTCGAGGAGACTACGCTTAAAGAGAATAAGCGAGCGGATAAGGAGGGTCAAAGACGATGAAGGCTACATTAGCTGCTGCCGTCTTGGCTGTGTTGGCGCTGGGCGGTTGCTCCGGTAATTCACAAAACGCAAGCTCGCAAAATTCACCTGCATCGATGGCAACGATGGCGGGCAACGCAGTCAACTCAGCTGCGACCGCGGCCGGCAATGCGATGAGCGGCGCTGCCACTATGGCTAGCAACGCGATGCATGCGGCTGGCGCTGGAGCCGCCGCCATGATGCACGGCGTTACCGTGCCATTGGCCGCGGAGAACGGTTCAGGCGAAAGCGGCAAGGCGCTGCTGACTCCGACCGGCAACAAGACAACGGTAACGATCTCGCTGAGCGGCGAAAACACTACTGGCAAGCAGCCCGTACACATCCACATCGGCGCATGCGCCAATCCTGGCGCTGTAAAATACCCGCTATCTGACGTGGTGCTCGGCAAATCCGTCTCAGTGGTGGATGCGCCATTGAGCACGTTGACAGCGGGCAACCTCGTAATCAACGTTCATGAGTCGGGCACCGATATCACAAAGTACGTTGCCTGCGGGGTCATAGCAAAACACTAGCTCAAAAACGTTCCCAAACTCGCATCGTTGGTGTTTCGCCGAGCAAAATGTCGAGGGCCTCGCTTGAAGCATCCACTGCAAACGCAGTGGCTCGAACGTGGCCCTCGAGGAGAACCATGGTCGACTCATCACGCACGGCGATGGGCATGGGAATTTGCTCGCCGTTTCGATACCGTTGCGCGACCGCCAGGATGTGCGAACGGACCACTCTGAGTCTTTCGCGGTCGTAGCTTGCAATCGAAGGGTTTTGCAAAAGCTGATCAAGGGGTTCGCCAAGTCGGGCTGCCGCAGCAGCAACGAGCCGGCTCGGAGCACTAAGTAAGTCCCACACTATGGTGTCGTCGAGCCGAGCATACTTGAGCGCTGCGACCTCAGCCCTCGAGAGACGCTGACGGCTCCATGCCACCGAGGTAGGAAAACTAGCAAAAAGCTTCGTGCGCGTGGCGTACCCACGATAATCAAGAAGTTTTTGGCGAGTTATGTTGTCCTCAGAATTGTTAATATCTGCATCTCCAACAAGGCGCGTTCGAAGCTCAGGGTTGATCAACAACTCGGGGTAAAACTTGCCGAACCTCGGCGAGCCCAGCTCAGAACGGATAAATTCCAAGATCATCTCATCTTCGGTTGCGGGAGAAATGAACTTTGGCACGATATCTCCTTGGTGTTGGAGGTGCTCGACAATTAGCGCATCATTTGGTCCTTCAAAACCGACTGACTATCTGGCAAATGAGCGAACTTTTCTTGCTTATGTAAGGACGTCGCTTGCGGTGATGGCATTTGGTTTCGTGATAGCGCGCTTTGGGCTTTTTTTGCAGGTGTTGCGAGTTGACTCGGCTGGCAAGCTTCCATCAACGAGTACAAGTGAGGGCCTCGGTCTCGCGTTTGCGGTTTTTGGCTGTCTGCTCGCCATTCTCGGCGTGTGGCGTTTTCTTGTCAACGCACGGGCGCTCGCACAAGATAAGTTTTATCCCGGTGCGCGAATCAACGCCCTTGTAGGGTGGCTGACGGTGTTGCTTGGTATTGGAGTAGTATTAGCGTTACTTCGCGTTATCTAGATGATGAGCGTTTGCGATAACGAGTGCAGGATTCTGTTCCTACCGAGATAACTTAGCTTTCCCCTGTTTTCAAAGGAGATCTTGCATGCCTGTCAAGCACGCTCGAGCGTTAGTGTTTTTAGCGGTGATTTTTGTATGTGTCGTTATTTTCGCCGTTTGTTCGGTTATGAATGTTTCGTTGGCGCAGCCGACGGAAGCACCCGCACCTGCGACGCAAGCTGCGCCGGTGCCACACCACCATTTGCTGTCAGTTAAAAGCTGTAATCCGAAGCTGAACGTTATGCAAAGTGGCGGGTTTGTTGGGGCTGGTTGGGGCCCTGGATGGGGTTACGGTGGTGGTTACTGGGGTGACGTCTACGGTGCGCGGTATTATCAGGCCCCCGTCACAACTGCCGATCCGCAGCTTGGCATCGACTACGTAAACATTTCTCACAAAGAGATGACCCAAATCGAGTTCGGCTTGGTTGCCAATGGCATCCTCAAAGCTGAAGTGAAAGACGTTGGTACGTTCGCGCCGGGAGTAGAGATCAAGCACAAGTTTGGTATCAGCGCGAACGTGTTTCCGATAGCAACCGGGTTACCGCAATGCGTGCCTCTACGCATCACGTTCGCCGACGGCACAAAATGGCGCAATCCCGCACTGCCGCCAAAAAATACACACATTTACTATAACCCGTAGTTCGCCCACTAGGGATTCGGGTATACTCGTTCAATCAGCGGGGGCGGAAGGAATAGCCCCCGTTTCTTTTGCCGCCGTGGAGAAAGCCAATGGTGACCACCCAAGACCCAACCGCACTGCCAGAGTGGAAAGCGCTCGCTTCGCACTATGAGCAAGTGCGCACGCTCCATCTGCGAGAACTATTCGCACAAGACCC
>JBPYDX010000269.1:0-4276 GCA_051986115.1 Candidatus Eremiobacteraceae bacterium | reverse complement strand
CCGGCATGCCGACCGCTGCGCGCCTAGGCATCATCGACTTGACCGAAGCCATGAATGCTGCGTCGCCGCAGCTCGACCCCGCACCAACGGGTCGAGATGATGCGGCCTTTTGGCTTTACAGTTCCGGCACGACCGGCTTTCCAAAAGGTACGATACACCTTCAGCACGACATGCAATTTTGTTGCGATCACTACGGCAAGCAGGTGCTGCAGATTCAAGAGAACGATCGCACCTATTCCGTCGCAAAACTGTTCTTCGCATACGGACTTGGCAACGCGCTCTATTTCCCATTTGCCGTTGGCGCAACCACCATCTTATATCCAGGTCGGCCTTTGCCTGAAGTTGTGCTTGAGCTGGCTACACGCGCGAAGCCAACGCTCTTTTTTGCTGTGCCAACCGCCTACGCTGCAATGTTAGACGTCAAAGATGGCGCAACACGATTTGACTTACGGTCGGTGCGCTACGGCATTTCAGCAGGCGAATCGTTGCCCGCCGAAATCTTTAAGCGCTGGAAGCAAACATATGGCTTTGAAATTCTCGATGGCATCGGCACGACCGAAGCCTGTCACATGTTTATCAGCAATGCGCCGGGAAAAATTCGCCCCGGCTCCTCAGGTCAAGTTGTTCCCGGTTATGAGATCGCGCTTGTGGACGCCCAGGGTCGCGCCGTGGCACCAGGAGAAATCGGTCGGCGGCGCGTTGCCGGCGACAGTATTGCCGGCGGTTATTGGAACAAGCACGAGAAGACAGAGTCGACATTTTTAGGACGCTGGCTGGATACCGGTGACTCGTATCGTGTCGACGATGAGGGTTATTATTGGCATGCCGGTCGCAGCGATGACATGCTCAAAGTCAGCGGCCAGTGGGTGTCACCTGTTGAAGTAGAAAACGCTTTGATCGGTCATGAGGCCGTGCTGGAGTGCGCCGTTGTCGGCGTCAAAGATGAAGCCGGCTTGGTAAAGCCGGTTGCATACGTCGTGTTGCGCCAAGGCGTCGAATCATCCGACAACCTTGAACTTTCGCTACAGACGTTTATCAAAGACCGGCTCGCCCCATTTAAGTATCCGCGGCGAGTCCACTTTGTTTCAGAGTTGCCCAAAACGGCAACTGGAAAGATCCAGCGCTATAAACTTCGCGAGACTGCCGGCGAATAAACTGCGGCACGCAACTCGTCAGGCGAAGTCGCGCGTGCAAAACAAGTGTGGTCGTTGCACAAGTAGGCGGCAGGTGCGCTGTCGCCGTGGCCAAGCGCGGTTGCACGGCTCTCCTCCATTGCGGGATCAAGCGGACACACGCGCACAGCCGGCGCCGCAATTGCCAGCGCCGCTTTTCGTAGTTCGATGGTAGAGGCATCGCCACTAGGTCCAACGACACGAATGTCTATAGGTGGTGCGAGAACATCGAAGGTGGCACTGCCGTAGGGTGACGCAAACAGACCAAACGATTGATAATCGCTTGCAAAGCGGCGTAACATTGCGACAGCCCGCTCGCGATAACTCGGCCGAGCATCGTGAGATGCGAGGGCAAGCAGCACGCGGGCCATCAATGCATTTTCTTCCATTGGAACGGTCTGCTCAGCGATGCGTCCAGGATCGTGTGCGCTAAGAACGCGATCGAGATATCCTTCGAATGTTCGATCGTAAAGCAGTTCGGTGCGTTCAACCAAAGCATTTGCTCGTTGCAGCCAGCGGTTGTCGCCAGTCGTCTCAAACGCCGTTACAGCAGCCCACGCGCTCCAGGCTTGATCGACGAACAGACCGCGCACGTGAGGCTCGCCGTCGTAATAACGGCACATGAGTCCGTCGACAAGCATTTTACTCCACAGCGTGTCGAGGATAACAACCGCCCGCTCGACCCACGGCCGAGTACGAACCCCATTAGCTTCAAGCAGTGCACCGCCTCGCAATAGGCCGTAGGCCGCTTGGGCATTCCACGACGTGTACAGCGTTGTGTCGACAAACGGCTCCGCCATAGTTGCTCTGCCCGCAGCGTCAAGCTCGTAATATTGCTCGTCAGCATCTTGGGAACCGCCGTAGCCTTTTGTTTTGTCGTTCCACAGGCGATCGTCAAGATAGCGTTTGACGTCAACAGCGACCTCTGCCAGATGAGCATCGCCGAACATCGAGCTTGCTCGAGCACACGCGAGCAAGAGGCCCCCCAAATCTTCCAGCATCTTCTCAAAATGCGGCACCGAAAAATCGCGCGTCGTCGAATATCGGAAGAAACCGCCTTCAACGTGGTCGTACATGCCACCGTCGGCCATCGCACGCAACGATCGCTGCACGATGGTCTGAGCGCGCTGGTCTCGATTGCGCTGCCAATAATCTAGTGCAAACGCGAGTGCACTCACATGCGGAAATTTTTGATCGGTACCAAAGCCCCCGTACTCCTCATCGAACGAGGATGAAAGCGTTTCGAAAATATTCGCGGCAGTGTTCGGATCCAAGTCTGCACCTTGCGGTGTGCGCGCGCGTGCAGCACGCACAGTTTTTATTTCAAGCGTGCGTTTTGCAATCGCCAGCCGATTGTCGGGCTGGGAATAAAAGGAGTCGATTTGGGAGAGCACTTGACGCATGGCATCGGGCGGTATGTACGTACCGCCGTACAGTACCTCACCATCTGCCGTCAAGAACGCGGTCGTGGGCCAGCCGCCCATGTTGTACCGCGCATTAACGTCCGGTCGCTGATCGTTGTCGACGCGGACGGGGATAAACTCGCTATTGATTCTTTCGATGACGGCGGGATCGGAGTAACTGGTTTCGTCCATCACGTGGCACCAGTGGCACCAAACGGCTGAAATTGCTAACAGAATGGGCTTTCCTTGCTCCTTCGCTTCAGCAAAGGCCGCGTCGCCCCAAGGCCGCCAGTTGATTTGATCGGCCCGATTTGCGCGTGGGGAAAAATGCAAGGTACTCATTTCTGACACGCACTTCTGTGCGCGGGCGCAACTTTACTCGCAAAACAGGAACAAGGCGTAAGCTGCGCGGACCCACGCTGTCATGAACGGTTCTTACGATGTCGTGCCCGTTGGAGACGCGGCAGTGCTCGCTGTTGTTGGCGACACTATTAATGAAGCAACCGTACGCCGCGTGTGGTCGCTTGCTGCCAATTTGCGCAAGCGGCTGGGTCCAAGCGTCTACGATATCGTGCCGGCCTACGGCTCGGTCATGATTCGCTTCAATCCGTTAGCCGTGCAGCTTGCTGCGGTGATGGCAACCGCTCGCGCGGCCCTCGAGACAGCCAAAGAAAGTGCCACACAGAGTGCGCGCACCATTGACGTCGGTGTATTTTTTGGAGATGACGTTGCGCTCGATCTCCAAGACGTTGCCAAACAAGTAAAGCTCTCGACGCAAGCTGTCATTGAAGAATTTTGTCGCCCCCATTATCAAGTCGCCTTTCTCGGATTTACTGCTGGCTTTCCCTATCTCATTGGCTTGCCCACGTCACTCGATCTGCCGCGACTTGAAACGCCCCGCATGCGTGTACCGGCCGGCAGCGTCGCCTTTGCCGCTGGACAGTGCGGCATATATCCGCGCTCTTCTCCTGGAGGGTGGCGAATTATCGGCAAGACAAACGCGAAGATCTTTGATCCATCACGCGAACATCCCGCGCTCTTCGGGCCCGGCGACAACGTTCGTTTTGTCCCCGTCGCCTCGCTAGAGGACGCATCAGCTACCATAAATGGATAATCAGAGCGCTGACGCAGCTTTCGAGATTCTTGAACCGGGGATATTGTCAACCGTTCAAGATCTCGGGCGCATTGGCGTGGGCGTCCTTGGTGTGTCGCCGGCTGGTGCTGCAGATTGGTTAAGCGCGCGCGCAGCCAATAGAATTGCGGGCAATCCTCCAAATGCAGCCCTCATCGAAACCACCATGACCGGTCTATCCTTTAAAGCACTCCAGCCCTTGCGCATCGCTGTCACAGGAGCGGCCGTCCAGCTTGTTGTCGCCGGCGGCGCAAAGCCGCTGTGGCAGTCGCTGCGCATCCGAGCTGGGAACGAAGTCAAGATAAGCGCTGCCGAGCGTGGGCTGCGAGCGTACGTTGCTTTTTGGGGTGGCCTTGACGTGCCGCTCGTGCTGGGCAGTGCGAGCACCGATGTTACCGCAGGATTCGGAGGACTTGGGCGAGCGTTAGCGCGCGGCGACAAACTGGCATTAGTCCCGAGTGACCAAGAAATGCCGGAGTTTGAGCGCGCGATTCCCAAATCCGCGATTCCATTTTGGCGCCAACCAGCGAAACTGCGAGTCTTGCCTGGGCCACACGCCAAGCTTGTTG
>JBPYDX010000268.1:0-3932 GCA_051986115.1 Candidatus Eremiobacteraceae bacterium | reverse complement strand
CGACGACAGCCCGCTGTGTCGAGGCTCGTGACAGCCGCACATTCCCCCCGTGCAAAAAACGTTTAGCAAATGCTTCGAGCTTCGAGCGACGATCGTGCAAAGGTAACTTTGTGAGCAACTTGCCATGTTCGTCAACGAGCAAATCAAAAACTAAGAAGGTAGCAGGATGCTCGTGGGCCAGTTTGTTGACTCGGCTGGCAGCGGGATGTAGGCGCATCTGCAGCTCTTCAAATGATAGTTGGCTGCCAACGCGGATAATCAGTTCTCCATCAAGCACAAAGCGTGGGGCTTTTAAGCTGCGCAGCGCTTCAACCATTTCTGGAAAATAGCGCGCGAGGGGCAGCCCGTTTCGCGACTGCAGCTCAATTTTATCGCCATCGCGGAACGCAATGCAGCGAAATCCATCCCACTTAGGTTCGTACAACCAACCCGGACCCTGCGGAATCGCATCGACCGAGCGCGCTTCTTGTGGGGCATACGGAGGCCGCAAAGGAAGGCCGGAAGCTTTTTGCCTTGTCATAAATATTTTTCCAATGCAACACGCCCAGTCTTGGCCAGCAATGGCTGCCACAGATCGCCGAGCTTGCGCACTCTGGCAGGAACGTTATCAATTCGAAAATCCTCGATGCGAATGCCGCGCTCGATCTCGCTCCAGGTGACAGGGGTCGAGACTGGAGCTTGTTTTTTGGGCCGTATGGAATAAATTGATGCGAGGGTTCGACCCCAAGCGTTTTGGTTATAGTCCACAAGCACGTGACGGCGCGGTCTGTTTGCGGTTTTGTAAATGGCGGTCAACAACTTTGGATTCTGCTGGGCGATGCTCACCCCCAGCGCCTTTGCAAATGTCCAAACCTGTTTTTGCGTCGGCCCGCGCTTGATCGGCACATAGATGTGGATACCGCGCGATCCGGTCGTCTTGGCGAAGTTCGGCATTTTAAGCTTATCGAGCGCTGCGTGGACAACGAGTGCGCTTTCAAGCACTTGATCAAACGTTGCTCCGGGAACAGGGTCCAAATCGAAGTGCAAATAATCGGGCCGGTCAACGTCATCGCAGCGAGCATACCACTGATTGAGGTCTATACAACCGAGGTTGATCACCCATAGTAACGACGGGAAATCTTGGATCATTGGAAAATCGATGATGTTCCCTGACGAGTGTTTGATCGTGCACAGCTCGATCCACTCTGGTCGAGGCGTCGGAGCGCGCTTCATAAAGAAAAATTCTTTGTACGCTCCGTTCGGGTATCGTTTCATAACCATAGCTCGGTCACGTAGGTGCGGCAGTAGCACTTGCGCCACGTCCGCATAATATTGCAAGAGATCGCGCTTGGCGATTCCTAAGTCGGGCCAAAAAAGTTTGTTCAGATTGGTAAGGGTGACGTCTTTACCGTCTACCCGCAAGACTGCGTTCTCGGAGTTACGAGGAATCGCTACCGATTTCGTGGTGCGCCGCGTTGCCATACCAGCGCTCGCTCTTTAGTTCGAATACAATGAAAACCTGGGAGCCTGTCGGCGGTTGCGAGAATGTCAAACCATGCCTGACGACGCGCAAAGGGTGCAGCCCCCCAAAAAGCATCACCGCTCGACCGCCGCCACGGTGCTCCGTTTTGCCTCGGGTATCCTTACTGTCGCAGCAATTGTCGGGGGTGCAGGCTGGCTAATACAGCAAAGCACTAATCGCGCTCGCCGCCCTCAGAACCGTAAAAAATGACCCACGTATCGAAGTCGTCGCTAAAATCTTCGAATCGGTGCTCGATCCCAGCGGGCACAAAGAGCGCGTCGCCCTTAACGATCGCAAAGCGGTCGGTGCCGCAGCGAAACCAACCCTGACCAGCCATAATAATGTAAATTTCGTCCTTCGTATGCGGAGTTTGCGCATCGACGCCACGCGGAGCGTAAAACTCAAGTGTCATCGTCCCATGCTTGAGCAACAGCGATGAGATATCGTCAGGAGTTATTGGAGCTGAACGCGCCTGGGCAAGTGGAAAGTGCTTGGCAGTCTGTTGCATGGTATCATCCTCGCACTCACTAAATCGATTTGCGCTATACTAACAATAAATGACGGCTTTGCCAAGCGTTATGTAACCGCTGTTTGGGTGGTCGTCGCATTGACAACGCTTGCACGGCTTATCGTTGCAGCTCGACTTCCACTTTCCGGAGACGAAGCGTATTACTGGGAATGGAGCCGTAGGCTCGCGTTCGGCTATTACGATCATCCGCCCATGGTGGCGTGGCTCATAGCGCTGTTCACTCTTGGACTCAAGAGCACGGTGTTGATCCGCCTGCCATTTGTGTTAAGTGGTCTGGGTTGCGCGGTGATGCTCTACTTATTTGGAACAAGAGCGGCTTCAAACCCCGTGGCCGGCGCAACTGCGGCATTGTTGCTCAGTTTAATGCCGTTTGCCATTATCGCCTGTACGGTCGCATCACCAGACGGCCCATACCTTTTCTTCTGGAGTCTGTCGCTGTATTTAGCATTGCTAGTCGTGGAAGTTGGACCGCATTTCTTGCCATTGCTCGCGCTGAGCCTTGCAGCTACGATACTCTCACGTGTTTTTGGCATCGTGCTAGCAGTTGGAGTGCTTTGCGCACTCATCGTGCTGCTGCGAACGCGCACCACAAACGGCAACCCCGCAGCAAACATCCGCTGGCGCTATGCGGTGCTTGCGCTGTTTCTTTTTGCGTTAGCGATCGCGCCCTATCTTCTTTGGGATGCTTCACACGGATGGTCGTCACTTCGCTTTGCACTCTTCGGGCGACACGATATGACCTTTCATGGCGGCAACCTACTCTCGCTCATCGGGCTCTACGCCGCGGTGTTGACGCCAGGCGTCTTTGTATTTGCATTTCCAACCATCGCTCGTCTTTTTCGACCGAAGAGCGCAGCGGAAACCTTGCTCGCAGCCACGGCGATCCCGCTCCTTGCGCTGTGCGTGCTGCTTGCGCTACGCGAACAAGTTGAATTTTACTGGGCCGATGGTGCTTTCGTCTCGCTCATCGCTGCGATGGGCTACTATGCGCCTGTGCTGTTGCGTCGCGCGAGTTTTCTTTTGGTTGTTGCCCCGGCAGCAGCTATCGCGCTCTTGCTCTTTATCATTGCCGCGCTGCCACTTGAAAGCTATCAGTTTGCGCAACAATTTCTTGGGGTTCATTTACGTCACGGCGGGCCGTTTGAGATCTGGGCATTTCAGCCGGCAGCAGAGGATGTTGCCCGCGAGGCTCGCTCACAAGGAGCCTGGGTCATGACCGACGGCTATGGGCTTTCAAGCGTGCTCGACTATTATGGGGGTATTCCACCTGTTGTCATTGGCTACGACGCACAAGGGCGAGAAGCAAGAAAGTGGGCGCCAACGCAGGTACCCTCGCGAGCCATCTTCTTCGACAAGGAGCCGCTTGCGACTCGGCCAGACTTTGCTCGCCAGCTTGCCTTAGCGTGCGCGTCGGTGAAAGACGATGGCGCACACAGCTACTATGTGAATGGCATCCTCGCGCGCACGTTCTACCTCACCAAATGCGAAGGCTTAACGCCGACTGGATTCTCATTATTACGGTGGTGATAGGGGCAGGCTCCATCGACATCGTACGCAACCACCATGCTTCTCGATAGAGTCAAGCCGCTAGAGCGTATTATCGCTGAGGGCTCAGATCAAACTCAGGGGCTCAAACGCGCCCTTGGACCTGGCGCCTTGGTTGCGATGGGTATCGGTGCCATCATTGGTACCGGCATTTTCGTGTTAACGGGTGTGGCGGCAGCGACGCGTGCGGGGCCTGCCCTTACCCTTTCGTTCATCGTCGCCGGAGTAGTGAGCACCCTCGCTGCGCTGTGTTATTCAGAGGTTGCAAGCTCGATTCCAATTTCAGGAAGCGCGTACACCTATACATATGCGACGCTTGGTGAGCTCCTCGCCTGGCTCGTCGGCTGGGATCTTATT
>JBPYDX010000267.1:0-3708 GCA_051986115.1 Candidatus Eremiobacteraceae bacterium | reverse complement strand
CTTGCACCGCGAGTAAGCGTCATGGTGGCGACCAACCCCGGTAAACGTTGGAAACAAGTCGCCCTCGACAAGCTCGCGGCGTGCGATATTGTGTTGCACAATCGCGTGCCTAGACCAGCCGGTGACTTAGCAGCTCCCGCGGCGTTCCTCCAAGCAGCTCCGCTCGAGTGCGACCTCAGCTGTGATCGCGACGCTGGAACCCTCGCTTATGTTGCTCGGTTACAGAGCGCCTTTCGGCCTACGAAGCGGCAGTCCGTCTCGAGCGCACAGCGCCCGGCGAATTGACCGCGTGGTGCGGCTTCTCACCCTTAGCAAAGCGCGTTAAATTTTCCGCAACGACTTTTGCAATACCGGCGTAGGAAAGATCTGTCACGCCCGCTATGTGCGGTGTGATAACGACATTGTGTTTAAAGAGCGCGTGATCGGGCGGTATGGGCTCGCCAAAGACGACATCAAGACCGGCTCCAGCTAGGTGTCCTGATGCAAGTGCTTCCTCGAGTGCATCAGTATCGACAAGTCCGCCACGCGCGATGTTGATCAGAAATGAGCCCTTCTTCATAGCCGCTAGGGCAGGCGCGTTTATGAGATTGCGGTTGCGCTCGTGCATGGTCGAGCACACGATGACATAATTGCTTTGGCCGAGCGCGTCCGCAAGCCGATCAGGCCCATACACGCGCATGGCCACGCCGCGTGGCGCTCCTAAAAGCGGTCTCTCGCGAACGCCAAACAACCGCATGCGAAAAGCTTGCAGACGCAAACCGAGTTCGCTCCCAACGCCGCCCAGCCCGATAATGCATGCGGATTTGCCCGCCAAGGCAATACCAGCAGGTTCTCCAACGACCCGCGTCTCGAGTGCGTGCGCGAGCTGGGAGCTTTTGCGCGCGAGCGCCAGCATTAGGTAAATTGCAAGCTCAGCGACCGACTCCGCATTTCCAGTGCTTGCGCTTGGAGCGCGCGCTACCCATACGCCCGCGTCAGATGCTGCACGAACATCAACCGTCTCAAGGCCAACCCCAAACTGCTGAATCAACCCAAACGTTCCAGCTTGCATAATGGGGGCATCAATGTGGGCGCCATAAGGGATAACAACATCCACGCCGGCGAGATGCTTCCTGACTTGATCGTTCGGTGAGGTGACGAAATCCCAACTGGGCAGCAGCGCGCCCAACTGCCGACGGCTTTCCGAATAACCGGGGTCGCAAAAAAGCGCTCTCATTTGGTAGACTCTTAGTCACCAGTTGCTGCATCCTTGCTTGCAAGCAACCCTAACCTCGCGGCAAAAGCGCTTGGCTCCTTCGACTGCGTCATACGACGTGCTTGCCGCGGCCAGTCGATCGATCAAAGCGCTGCCAATGATGACGCCGTCCGCAAAAGCCGCGACGGCTCTAGCGTCCTGCGGCGATGCGACGCCGAAGCCAAGCGCAAGGGGCTTGTCGGTGAACTCTCGCAATCGCGCGACTTGGCTGCGTGCCCCTTCACTAAATCCGTGATCTGCTCCCGTGACGCCGGTTCGGCTGACGACGTAGACGAAATCGCTGCATAAAGCGGCAATCGAAGCGGCTCTGCCAGCAGGCGTAGTCGGCGCGACCAACAGCGTGACAGCCAACCCAACAGCGCCAAATGCTTCGAGCAACGGCATTGCTTCCATCGGCGGCAAGTCGGGCACGATGACTCCTGACAAACCGGCGGCGACAAAATCCCGCGCACAGCGCTTGAGACCTCTTACCAAAATCGGATTGTAGTACGTGAATCCAATGAGCGGCGTATCAGGTGCCCGATCGTGCACGCGCCGAGCGATTTTTAATGCTACGGCAAAGCTTGTACCGCAGGCTAACGCTCGTTGCGCTGATGCCTGTATCGTCGGGCCATCGGCAAGCGGATCTGAATACGGGAAACCAACCTCGATAATGTCAGCGCCGGATTGTGCGCACGCAACGAGCAACTCAACTGAAGCGTGTATATCGGGATCACCGGCCACGAGAAAGGGTATAAACGCGGCTCGACATTCCTGCCTGCAACGCGCAAAGATGCCGGCAATCTTTGTGGGTGAGACTAGCATGCGCTGTGTGAGAGCTGCGTCTCTCGAGCGGTCAGGAAACGCGCCACATCTTTGTCGCCGCGACCGGAAATATTAACGAGAACGAACTCACCCGGTTTGCGTTTGCTCGCAAGACGGCACGCCTGAGCGACAGCGTGAGCGCTCTCAAGTGCTGGTATGATTCCCTCGGTGCGTGCGAGCAGTGCAAACGCTTCTTCCGCCGATTCGTCGGTCGCGGCGCTATAGGTCACGCGCCCGGTTGATTTGAGGTGAGCATGTTCAGGGCCAACGCCAGGGTAATCCAAGCCCGCGGCAATCGAGTGCGTTGGCGATATTTGGCCCGCGTTGTCTTGCAAGATGAAGGTGCGGGCACCGTGTAACACGCCAACGCTGCCTGCGGTCAAGCTTGCCGCATGCCCGCCAGCGCTTCCCACACCGACGCCTCCGGCCTCGACGCCCCACAGACGCACGCTGCTATCGCTAAGAAAAGCACTGAACATCCCGATAGAGTTACTGCCCCCACCTACGCAAGCAACAACATCGCTTGGCAAGGTGCCAAAGCGCTCTAGGCACTGCTCTTTGGCTTCGTCGCCGATGATTCGCGTGAGTTCTCTGACGACAAACGGATACGGATGCGCACCAACCGCCGATCCAATGATGTAAAACGTCGAGTTAGCCGTCGCGGCCCAATCGCGAAACGCTTCGTTGGTTGCATCCTTAAGTGTGCGGCTGCCGCTGCTCACCTCACGAACCTGCGCGCCAAGCAGTCGCATAACGTACACGTTGAGCGCCTGACGATCTACGTCGTCTCTTCCCATATAAATCTCGACCGGAATGCCCAAGAGTGCACCCACCGTCGCAACGGCGACGCCGTGCTGCCCAGCACCGGTCTCCGCGATAAGCCGCGTTTTGCCAAGGCGCCGCGCGAGCAGCCCTTGCCCAAGCGCGTTAATGATTTTGTGAGCGCCGGTATGATTGCAGTCTTCTCGCTTCATCAGGATTGTCGCGCCGCCCAGAGCGCGGCTGAGATTGCGAGCAACCGTCAGCGGCGTCGGACGGCCCACATAGTCCCGTAGCAATCCACGAAACTCGCTCCAAAAATTTTCGTCTCCGAAGCTTTCGCGTACGGTTTGTGTTAGTGCCAACAGCGGTTGGACAAGCACCTCGGGCACGAATTGTCCACCGAACTCTCCATAGTAGCCGCGCTCGTCCGGAAAATTCATGGCAGCTGCCTTCGTGCCGCATCCAAAAATTGCTTGATGCGCAAACGATCCTTCTTCCCCGCGATCTCTACGCCTGAGCTCACATCAACCGCCCAGGGTTGTACTGAGGCTACCGCCGCCGACACGTTTTCGGGTGAAAGACCTCCAGCAAGGATAAACGGAAGGGGGCTTGACTCTGCCAGTGCTTTCGCAACTATGTCATTGACACGCAAGCCGGTGCCGCCGAACGCTCCGTTCGCGCGTGTATCCACCATAACGCCAATCGCTTTTGCACGTCGCAGAGCTTCGGCAGATGGGAGGATGGCATCCACATCGTCGTTTGATTCCACCCGTACAACGGCGATTGTGGGTTTTCCAAATGCTCCGCAGAATTCCGGGCCCGATGCGTCGCTGAACTGAAGAACATCCAGTCTGCACCTACGGACAGCGTCTCGTATTAGCGACTCG
>JBPYDX010000266.1:0-5608 GCA_051986115.1 Candidatus Eremiobacteraceae bacterium | reverse complement strand
CATTATCAGGCGTGAGTATGTGCAGAGCGCCTAGCGCAACGATGATAATCGGTGTGAGCACTGGGATGAGCGCAGGAACAATCATTTGACGCAGCGCCGCAGCGGTGACGATATCGACACAGCGTCCATAGAGCGGCTTCGCTGTGCCCTCCATGATGCCGGGAATCTCGCGGAATTGTCGGCGCACTTCTTCGACAACACGTCCGCCGGCAACGCCGACGGCCTCCATGCTGAGTGCCGAGAAGAGATACGGCAACGCGCCGCCGATGAGTAATCCTGAGAGCACGTAAGGATTGCCAAGCGCGAACACTAGCGCTGCCGCCATCTGCCCAGCTTTTTCCACAAGCTCTTGCTGGAAGGAAGCAAAGAGAACGATTGCGGCAAGTGCGGCTGAGCCTATCGCGTATCCCTTAGTGACGGCCTTGGTTGTGTTGCCAACGGCGTCGAGAGGATCGGTAATCGCACGAACTTCCGGCCCAAGCTTGGCCATCTCTGCAATGCCGCCGCCATTGTCGGTGATTGGTCCATACGAATCCAGCGCGACGATGATGCCTGCCATCGAGAGCATCGCCATCACGGCGATCGCGACGCCATATAGTCCCGAGAGCGAGTATGATGCCAAAATGCCAGCCACAATGACAAGCACCGGTAGGGTTGTAGAACGCATCGAGACAGCCAAACCCGCGATGATGTTGGTGGCGTGGCCGGTGGTTGAAGCTTTGGCGATGGTTTGCACCGGCTTGAACTGAGTGCCGGTGAAGTACTCGGTGATAACCATAATAAGGGCTGTTATCACAAGACCGATGAGCGCACAGACCCAAAGTTTCCAAGGTGCATACAGTCCGCCGGCATTGATGGCAGCGTCGGCATTACCCATCACATACGGTGTTACAAACCAGAACGCAATTGCAGAGAGGATGGCAGCGATCGCTAAGCCCGTATACATGGCGGCCATAATTCGTCCGCCACGGATGCGCACAAAGGCGGTCCCAATGATCGACGTAATGATTGAGATAGCTCCCAAAGCCAGGGGGAACACTGCTGCGATGAGTGCGTATTGTGGCGACGATCGAAAGACAAGCGCCCCTAAGAGCATGGCGGCAATCGTTGTGACGCAATAGGTCTCAAAAAGGTCTGCTGCCATGCCGGCGCAATCGCCAACATTATCCCCAACGTTGTCGGCGATTACTGCTGGGTTGCGCGGGTCATCTTCGGGAATGCCGGCTTCGACCTTGCCGACAAGGTCCGCACCAACGTCTGCGCCCTTGGTATAAATTCCACCGCCAAGTCGCGCGAAGACGGAAATGAGCGAGCATCCAAAACCAAGACCGACCATCGCGTTGAGTGCTGCGCGCAAATTATCGGGATACAGGTGATGCATGATCCAAAAGTATCCCGCAACTGCAATCAGTCCCAAGCCCACAACGAGTAAGCCCGTGATCGAACCACCGCGAAATGCGACGGCGAAAGCAGGTCCTATCCCTTGACGCGCTGCTTCAGCAGTGCGCACGTTTGCGCGCACGGAGATGGACATGCCGATAAATCCTGTAGCGCCAGAGAGCAAAGCGCCGATAAGAAAACCAATGGCAGCTTGCCACGACAGCGTAAAGCCGATAACCACAATGAGAATGATGGCGACGATTGCAATGGTGGTATATTGACGCCGCAGATAGGCCATGGCGCCTTCTTGAATGGCTGCCGCGATCTCGCGCATGCGCTCGTTGCCGGCGGGTCTGCCCAAGATCCATACGATCAAGTACAGGCCATACAAAATTGCCAGTACGCCGCTGATCAGCGAGAAGCCGACCGTATAGTTGACCAAGTCCTCACTTGAAAATGGCATCAATGCTGTCTTTCCTCGGTTTCGAAAAACAAGCGACACGGACCCTCGGCCAATGCACGAGGCAGTTGCCGGAGCTTTCACGCGCGGAACAAAGGGTCATTGGAGGTCCGGTGGTGGCCTCCTGCGACGACCAGCATCGCGCCTGTGCAGCATCCAAGAGGTCGCTGCACAATCATGACTAAAGTCGGAAGTCCGTGACTGCTTTTCTAGTGCAGCGCTTCGCTCGTTTGATCGCAGTGCTCTTGACCATTTCTGCGGTCTCGTTTTTATTTCTGCATTTGATTCCGGGCAATCCAGTTGAAATTTTGCTTGGCGAGCACGCGTCGCATGCAGACGTGCTAAAACTAACACACGATCTCAAACTCGATCGGCCATGGTACGTTCAATACGGCGCATATTTGTGGCAGGTGGTCCATGGAAATTTGGGTCGCTCGCTTACCGACAATTTGCCTGTCGCAGAAAAACTTGGCGCATATTTCCCGGCAACTGTTGAGCTTGGCATCGGCGCAATGCTCGTTGCAATTGCAATCGGCGTGCCTGCCGGCATTTTAGCCGCGATCAATCACCGAGGCCCACTCGATACGGCAACAACGGTCTTTGCATTGCTTGGCGTCTCGGTTCCGGTTTTTTGGTTGGGATGGATGCTCTTATGGACGCTTGCTTACGAGCCGAGTAAATTGGGATTGAATCTGTTCCCGCTTGCCGGTCGTCTTTCGATGCATTACGAAATTCCTCATTACACGCACTTCGTAACCCTAGACGCACTGCTCGCGGGAAACTGGACAGCATTCGTGGACGCACTATGGCATCTTGTCTTGCCGGCGATTACACTTGGAACAATTCCGATGGCGATCATCGCGAAGATGACGCGCGCCGAAATGCTGGAGGTGTTACAGACTGACTACATCCGCACGGCTCGCGCCAAGGGCTTGAGTGCCATTACCGTCATTTTCAAACATGGTTTGCGTAATGCGCTGGTTCCAATTCTTACGGTCGCCGGGCTGCAGACGGGTTTCTTACTGGGTGGAGCTGTGCTGACCGAAAGTATTTTCGCTTGGCCGGGTGTTGGCCGACTCGCTTTCGAGGCTATCAGCAACCGGGATTACCCCTTGATCATCGCCTCGGTACTGCTTTTCGCGGCAACCTTCGTGGTGGTGAACTTCATCGTGGATATTCTGTACGCGCTGCTCAACCCGCGCATCCGCTATGGTTAGGTTTCCCAGGAGGCTTTGAGTCGGTTTTAAGCTTGGAAGGGTACAATGAAGCCCGGCTACGAAGGATAGCCTCGCAGGTGCCCTTGCGTCCTTCTCCTATGGGGGCTCGGCCATGTTAACGGATCCATCTCCCCGCAATGTTCTCGACCAGCGTCTGGCTGATTTAGTCGATGAAGAGCTAGCGCGACGTCTAGTCGTTTCAAATCCTGAACTGTATCCGGATTCACGCGAGCGCTTAGATTTTAAACTGCTCGACCAGCTGCGCGTTGCTGAGCCGCCGTCAAAGGCTGGCGCTCTACGACGCATCGGCAGCCGTTCTGCCGTCGTTGCGCTCGCAATTGTCGCGGTTGTCGAAGGATTCGTTCTCGCGCCCTTTGTGCAACAGCGCTTACGCGCTCAAACTGCACCGCCCGCCGCGACGACGCACAAGCCCGTAGCCCCAGCTCGCACACACGTGGCAAGACAAATACACGCCTCGGCGCGCCCTCAAGTTGCGCCGGCAACGCATGCTGCCAAAGCAAACGCTGCAGGCGCTCTTGCTGCGCAACAGGCTGCTCAGGCACAGCGCGAAGCTGCAGCTCGCACCGCTGCTATTCAGAGCGCTGCCGCTGCGAAGGCTCAAGCGCAAACGACGCACGCCCATCGTCTGGCTGCCGTAACGGCAAGTGTGTCGCATAGCCAGCCTGCCGCGCGACCTCTTCAGGCAACGCACACGCAGGCGCGCTCGCAAACGAGCTCGCAATCGCAGATGGAAGTACCGGACAGCGTTATGGCCGGAAGTCCGGTTACCCAGGCATCGTCTTCCTCGAGCCAAGGCTCGGGAACCGGGCCAGGATCTGGATCCGTTGGCACAGGCGATGGTGCATCGCCGCCGAGCACTCCAGTTTGGAACGAACGTCCACCAACTGGTGGCAACGGGGGAGTTATCCTCTCCGGTAGCGCAGGCGCGGTTGTAATTGACGCCACTAACTGCTCGCCCTCGCGAGCGCACTTCTTCGGACCTACACACAGCCCCGGATTCTAAGCAAGCCAAGGCAACTGCGAAAAGCGGCCGAACGATTCGGCCGCTTTTTCGTGTGTGCCTGGGGTCACCGCCGCATACGGTATAGCATGCTAGTATATGAGCTATCTCCACCCGGGGGTTACCGCATCGTGAGCAAAACCTTGCAGGTCAATAGCCAGGAAGCACCCGAGAACACCACGCGACGAGCGACCATCGCCCGCGAGTCCCGTGGCTCGCGTGTCTGCCAACGCTGCTTCACTCGTAACGAGGCGGGCGACACGTTCTGCAAAGTGTGCGGTGAAGGGCTGCCGGATAGCCTGGCGGACGTTGATGAGAACGTAACCCGGCGGCTCGTCCCGGCAGCCGCTCGGGCGCAGCTGATCGTGGAAATCGGCGACGGTGGCGCAGCCGAATTCTGGATCGACAAGGATGTTGCGCTCATTGGCCGGTGCTCGGCGGCAGACGGTGTCGATCCGGATGTTGACCTCTCAGATGTCGATCCAAATCGGCTTGTGTCCAGGCGCCATGCCTTCATCTCGCGCCGTCGCGGCGGGTTCGTGGTCGAGGACCTGGAGAGCGTTAACGGGACCTACCTTAATGGTGTCCAGCGTTTACAGCCGCATGCCCAAACCTTGCTGCGCGACGGCGATCAAATAAGTTTTGGAGAGATACGGGCAATATTCTGGACAGAAGCCGCATCTGGAGTGACAGCACAAGCCCCAGGACTCAAGCTCGGGCCGTAACCGTTAATAGAGTTAATACCGGTTAGTTCAGAAAAAAGGGTAAAACCGTAATTATGGATAAAAAGCGGCGCCTGGCGCGGGATGCGTCGGGAGTCGCTGCTTTGTCGTATGAGATAATGCTGGCGACGCATAGTGTCTTGAGATGGGAGCGCAAGCATGGCAGGCCGCCGGCGCAGCGCGAATGCACCGAGCCCGCAAAAATCCTGGGTAACATCAGGAGAAGTTGCGCGTGCTCTTAACATGACAGACGCAGCCATTCGGCGTTGGGCTCGCGAGGGATTGCTCGAAGCCATCAAGACGCCCGGCGGGCAGTATCGCTTCCGCCGCGAAGCGGTTTCCAATTTAATGAAAGCGCGCAACACGCCAAAGAACGAGCGCGCCCGGAGCTCGCGATGAAAGCGCGCATGCGGCCGCAGGACATCTGCGTTATCGGCGGGGTGCCGCTCAGCCGCGAAGAGATCATCCACAAGTATTTGCATCTCGTCAAATACGTTGCCGGGCGAATTTCAATCAACTTGCCGCCCCACGTCGAGATCGACGACTTGATCAACGAGGGTATCCTGGGCCTGATCGATGCCATCGGTAAGTACGACGATTCGCGCGGTGTCAAATTCGAAACGTATGCGATTACGCGCATCAACGGCGCTATTCTCGATGCCTTGCGCGCGCTCGATTGGGTACCGCGGGCAGTCCGCCAGAAGGCTCGGGAACTCGAGCGGGTCTTTGTCGAGTTGGAAAACCGCCTCGCACGTGTGCCCGAAGATGAAGAAGTTGCCAAAGCACTCGGTGTGTCGCTCAAAGACTA
>JBPYDX010000265.1:0-7798 GCA_051986115.1 Candidatus Eremiobacteraceae bacterium | reverse complement strand
GGCGACGACATCTATATGACGGTGCATTTGCGCATGACCGGCGCGCTGCTCTACTTTAAAGGGCGCAAGCCGAACATACGGTACACTCGCGCGGTGTTCGCACTCGATAATGGTGCTTGCTTGGTGTTTACCGATATTCGCAAATTCGGCCGCATGCGCGTTGTGCGCGGCGACGTCCGAAGCGCGTTAGGTATCGGCATCGATCCCTTTGCAGTCGAACTTGATCCGCGCCATCTCGGTGAGCTGGCCAAGCGACGCACGACCCCAGTGAAAGTATGGTTGCTCAATCAAAGATTTTTATCAGGCATCGGTAACATTTACGCTTGCGAGTCGCTGTTTCGAGCGCACATTCGTCCCACAAAACGAGTAGGAAAACTCACACTGCATGAACGTGAACGGCTGCTGGCCGCGTTGCGACAAGTGCTGCACGAAGCTATATCCCATCGGGGTTCCAGCGTTGATGACTACGTTGATGCGGAAGGAAAGCAAGGCGAATTTCAGAACCAGCTTAATGTTTATGGTCGTGCCGGCATGCCGTGTCGGCGTTGTGGCACGCGGGTCAAGCGCATCGTGCTTGCTCAAAGAGGCACGTTCTACTGCCCGGCTTGTCAGCGTTAGCTGCCTCTCCAGACAACAAAAAATTCAAGCAAAGGTGATAATCTCTTAATGTCCGATACCGACGTCCTCGAAGCTCAGGGTGGAGTAGACGACCAGTTCTCGCTCATCCAGCGTCTCTACGAAGAAAGTCTCAAAACGCTCGATGAGGGGCAACTGCTCAACGGCCTCATCGTTGCCAAATCCAACGATGAGCTGCTCGTCGACATCGGCGGCAAATCCGAAGGCGTCGTTACAGCGCGCGAGCTGTCTCCCGGCATCAACATTTCGGACTTCAAAGTCGGCGACACGCTGGAAGTACTCGTTTATCGCATTGATAGCGACGGCGATGGGACGATGTACTTGTCTGAAAAGCGTGCTCGCGCACTCAAGACCTGGGAGAAAGTGCTTGAAGCACACCAGCGCAATGAAGCCATCAACGCTACCGTCACGCAAGTCGTCAAGGGTGGCGTATTGGTTGACCTCGGTATGCGCGGTTTCGTTCCTGCCTCGCAAATCCGCCGCCAACCGGTTGGCAATCTCGAGGAGATGGTCGGCAAACAATTGCGTTTGAAGGTGATCGACCTCGATCACAAGCGCCGCCGCGTCGTCCTCTCACAGCGTGTCGTGCTCGAAGAAGAGTTGAATCAAAAGAAAGCTGAACTGCTCTCGACGCTGCAGCCAGGGCAAATACGTGAGGGCACGATTGTGCGCCTTGCAGACTTCGGCGCCTTTGTTGATTTAGGCGGCATTGACGGGTTGATCCACAACACCGAGCTTTCATGGGGTCGCATAAAGCACCCAAGCGAAGTCGTCAAGATCGGCGATAAAGTGCAAGTCGAAATCATGAAATTCGACCCGGAGGCAAAGAAGGTAAGCCTCTCACTCAAACATTCTCTTGACGATCCGTGGAAAGTCGTTCCTGAAGCACTGCACGAAGGCGACATCGTAGCAGCCACGCTTGCCAAGGTAAACCCAAACTATCTCTTGGTGGAGCTGTTGCCCGGCGTGACCGGGATGATTCCTAAGTCCGAGTTCGACCCGGCGGCGCCGCCTGAAGTTGGTGCCGCGCTGCAAGTGAGAATTCTTTCCATAAACGTGGGTTCGCGGCGCATTACTGCCAGCCTCAACGCTACAAGCAGTGAGTTACCAGCGCAAGCGGCTGCTCTGGACGTTGATGTTGAAGCCGAGATGGCAGCCGAAAACGCGACCGCCGACGCTTAACCCTTACAACACAAATGATCATCGGTCTGACCGGAGGCATTGGGTCAGGTAAGACCACAGTCGCCGCACTCTTTGCTAAAAAGGGCACGGTCGTGATCGATACTGACATCGTCGCACGCGACGTTGTTGCGCCACCGAGCAGCGTACTGGACTCAATTCGCCGCGAGTTTGGAGACGCACTGATCCTCCCAGACGGAACGCTCGATCGGTCCGCGCTCGCTCGTGTCATCTTTGGCGACGAGACAAAGCGCCAAAAGCTCAATCAGCTGACGCACCCCGAGATCCTCAAACGAGTGCTCGCCATGGTGGCCGCCCAGCCCTCAAGCGCCATCGTGGTGGTCGTTGTTCCGCTGCTGTTTGAATCGGGGTTTGAGCGCAGCTGCGATCAAGTAGTGGCGGTTGTCGCTGCACCCGACGTACGCCGTCAACGATTGCAAGAGCGTGATGGAATCTCGGGCACAGACGTTGAGGCGCGTATGAAAGCACAGCTGCCGGAGGGCGAATACGAAAAACGCGCGGGCGTCATTATCCGCAACGACGGCAACCTCACGACGTTAGGTCGCGAAGTAGATCGCGCTTGGGAAAAGCTGACGAGTCCGGCCGTTCGCTAAGCTCAGTCGCCGTGCACGCGGTGGTGCAGGTTTGAATTTAGTTTGTCGTCGTCCTTGACGAACGGGTCTTCCTCTCCGTCGCTAATCAGTTGCGAGACCGTAACGAACGTGTAGCCCTCGTTGTGCAGTCCGGCGATAATCGTTGGTAACGCTTCGATTGTGCGGTATTGGCCGCTATGCAGCAGGATGATGCCGCCTGGTGTCGCCTCATTCATCACGCGCTGCACGATGACGTCGGGCGGAATGTCTTTGACATCGTTTGCGGCGTCGCTCCAAAAGATCGTGTAATAACCAAGCTCGCGGGCGATCATCTCGACATGCGCGTTGAATCGGCCGTGCGGCGGACGAAAGAGCGATAACGGCTTGCCGGTAAAGCGCTCTAGGAACGTACCATCTTGGAGAATTTGCAGCGCGATTTCATCGTCACTGAGTCCTGTGAGTGTGTAGTGATTAAAAGTATGGTTGCCGATCTCGTCGCCGGAGGAAACGATTCGGGAGACCAGTTCCGGAAATTCTTGAGCAGAACGGCCGACAATGAAGAATGTCGCCGGCACGTGAGAACGCTCCAGAACGTGCAGAAGCAGTGGTGTATAAAAAGGATAGGGTCCATCGTCAAAGGTGAGCGCGATTTCCTTTTTGCTGGTGCGAACGCGCCAGACCTCATCATAAGGGCCGTAGGACGGCACGCTGTCCTCTAAGGTCGGCCCCAAGTCCGCAGCTTGGCTCCGCGGCGGCGCGTGCGAGGGCACAAGTGTCGCGACACTCATTACGAGCACTGCGATGAACGTTAGCAACGCGTTCACTGCGAGACCTCTGGAGAAATCCAAACTTGCCCAAAGGCATTCAAGAACGCCACGTCATCTAATTGTTGCGTGCGAATCGATTCGTAGGTCTTGCGGTCCGCTGACACCGAAAAGACCGTGCTCTCTTCTTCCGCCAGTTCTGATGTGGGGACCGGAATCGTCGCCCAGACATCGAGTGTTTGTATTTGAGGGAAAGCATCGAAGGTAGTGTGGATGAGCGAAACGGCTTCGTGCGCGAGCTCGTCTGCAGTGAGATCACCCTGCTCGTGCGGTATGCGTGCCGAAAAACGGATACCAGCCGATTGGTAACCCGCGCCGTCAAAAACGTAGACTTTCAAAACGTTGTGGCTCGCCAATGCCCTGTACGTGGCGTCGAAGAGTCTGTTTTCAAGCGTCGGGGTGACGCCCTCAATCCAGGGCCTTGCTTGGCTGGGTTGCGCGGGGCTCGAGTGGGGCAACGCGTGAGCGCGCGGAGCAATGCCGGCGGCAGAAGCCGGCGCACTCAATGCCACAATCAAAAGGGCCACAGCTACATAGGCTGTGCCTTTGCTTGCGTTCATAACACTATAGAAACGCAAAACCGCGGCGTTCAGTTCACACTCCTTTAGAATATTATACCGACCGCGGGACGCTGGTCAAGGTCACTTGGTATGGCCCCTGGGACTAGAGGTCTCTGCCTCGGCGCAAAACGCGGCCAGGTAGCTTACCTGTGACCACTCCGTCTCGCACGACTGCTGCGCCATTGACGAACACATGCAAGATGCCCGTTGGAAAACATTGGGGTTGCGTATAGGTCGCCATATCGGCGATTTGAGTTTGATCAAAGACAACGACGTCGGCAAAGTTATCAACCGCCAACGCGCCGCGTTTTCTCAAGCCTAAGCGCCGGGCAGGCAAGCTGGTCGCTCGCCGCAGGGCCTCAACCAGTGACAACAGTTTCGTATCGCGCACGTAACGCTTGAATATTCGTGGAAAGGTTCCAAAGGTGCGAGGGTGGGGCTTTCCGGCCGCCGTGACGCCCGAAGCTGCGCGCGCGGAGGCATCGGTACCGATGCATGTTTGAGTGTAAGAAAGCACCGTCTTAATGTCGTCTTCGCACATCGTAAAGTAGATAGCGCCGACGTCCATTTGTTCTTCCACGAGTAATTGCAGTGCGGCCCCAACTGGCGTCCGGTTGGTCGCAATTGCAATTTCCGCAATCGTTTGCCCCTCGAAATGCTGATTTTTGGCCGAGGTGACCGAGGAAATCAAAACCTCATGCCAGCGGTCCCCATAAGCAAGCTCGACGCGCGCTGCAACAAGGGCAGCGTAGCGAGGATCTGACAAGTGGGAGACAACTTCTTCGCGAGTACCGACGTTAACATCGGGTGGTAAGATCACATCCAAACCGGTCGACGATGCTTTGTAAGGATACTGATCGACGACGACATCTAGCCCAATGTCTCTTGCGCGATCGACACGCGCAAGCGAATCATGTACCTTGCCCCAATTGCGTTTCCCCGAGGCTTTATGGTGAGAAAGCTGCACGGCGCACTCAGCTTGCATGCCAACTTCAAGTGCTTCATCCACCGCTTCGAGCAGTCCATCACCTTCACTACGAATGTGCGACGCATAGAGCGGACTGCCGGCTCGCACGGCGGCACGCGCTAACGTCACAAGCTCAGCGGTGTCTGCTGATTTGCCGGGCGCATAGATCAATCCGGACGAGACACCGATAGCTCCCTGCTCGCACGCTTCGCGAACGCAGGCGCTAGCATTGGCAAGCGCGGCGCGCTCCATTGGCGCAGGACCGAGTTGGTCTATTGAGGATCGCACTGTGCCCAGGCCCACCAGGCAACAAAAATTAAGCGCCGCAGGCGAGCGCTCTAAAAGCTGAAAAAATTC
Source organism: Candidatus Eremiobacteraceae bacterium (assembly GCA_051986115.1). Classification (GTDB taxonomy): domain Bacteria; phylum Vulcanimicrobiota; class Vulcanimicrobiia; order Eremiobacterales; family Eremiobacteraceae; genus JAFANK01. The sequence goes on along the minus strand of JBPYDX010000265.1, from coordinate 2,682 downwards.
GGCGAAGTCGGCCCAACTCGGCTCGAGCTTATAGCGCCGCCACAATTCGGACTGCTTTTCCTTGAGAGCATAGCCTCGTAGCGGAGCGGGGGAGAAACCGCAATTGCCACCGACTTCGGTCGTAATACCTTGGCGGATTTTACTGTCAGCCGTCGGCGCGACAAAAAGAATTTCGTCGGAGTGACTGTGCATGTCGATAAAGCCCGGTGCCACGACGTGGTTGCGGCAGTCAATACGCTCAACCGCATCGTGATTTGCGCAATCACCGATTCTCACGATGCGGTCAGCGGCCACGGCAACGTCGCTAACATACGGCTCCTGACCTGTTCCATCAATAATTAACCCGCCTGAGAGTACGATGTCGAGCATGCTGCGACGTTCGTCGCGCGAACATTCAATGGCCTGTTGGGTACATGCGTGTGGTTTGAGGCCCACACCATGGGGTACATAATCATGAGGTCCCAAAATTACCAGTGTCAGTTCGCCTTGGAGGAGACCCTATGAATGACGAGACCACAGGTATGACGGTGCGCGAAGCCGGCAAAAAAGGTGGCGACATTGTCAAAACCAAGTACGGCCCGCAATTTTATGCTGAGATCGGGCGCAAGGGCGGTGAGAGCACGAAGCGCCGGCATGGATCTCAATTTTACGAATCAATCGGCCACAAGGGCGGCCAGCGTGCGAAGCGCGTGGGAGATGAAACGCCGATCTAATGGCCGCAGAGAAGAATCCGCGTCCTTCGCGCGGCGGCGAGATGACTGTTCGCGAAGCTGGTAAACGCGGCGGTGATGCGGTGCGTGCTAAATACGGACCCACCTTCTATGAAGAGATAGGCCGCAAGGGCGGGAAGTCGACAAAGCAACGGCACGGCGCGGAATTCTTCGAGAGCATCGGTCAAAAAGGCGGGAACGCCGTCAAAGACAAGTACGGTCAAACGTTCTACGAAGAGATTGGCCACAAGGGCGGTCAGAAAGTAAAACGGCTCATCGAAGAGGCCAAACGCTCAGCGCGGTAAAGTCTCTTCTATGACAACGCAGGCAACGCTCGACGCGAGCTCGTTCTCGTCTATCGACCATCAAGACATGCTCGGTGCTATATTAGGTTTGCCCGAGCAAATCGATAACGCAAAGAGCGTTGCGCAAGCCGCATCACTTGACGCGTTGCGCGGTCGAAAGTTTAGCTCCCTTGTGGTCACAGGTATGGGCGGTTCGGCGATCGGTGGCGATTTTTTGCGCGCCGGATACGAAAGCGTACTGACGGTGCCTGTGACGGTCGTGCGTGACTACCAACTTCCCGAGTACGTCGGCCCAGAAACGCTCGTCTTTGTCACGAGCAACTCCGGAAACACGGAAGAAACGCTCTCCTGTTATCGCGCAGCCAAAAAAGCAAAAGCCGGTATCGTCGCATTTACGACGGGCGGCACGCTGGGAGAGCTAGCCCGCGCCGACGTTGTTTCGCTGGTTTCATATCCCGGTGGTTTGCAGCCGCGCGCTGCATTGGGCTATTCGTTCATACCGTTGATGGTTGCCGCAGCGCGCCTTGGTTTGATGCCTGGGGTTCTCGTTGATGAGATCGATGAAGCAAGTGCTCAACTCCGCCAGATCCGTAACGAATGCAATCCCGAAGTGCCGTTAGCCCGCAACCAAGCCAAAACGTTGGCCGCAGCATGGCTTGGAAATTTGCCGGTAATTTATGGATCGCAAGCCGAGCGCGGCGTCGTTGCATATCGCTGGAAGACGCAAATCAACGAGAACGCCAAGGCGTTTGCCGTTGCCAACGTCTTTCCAGAGCTCAATCACAATGAAACCGTTGGTTGGAGCGGCACGCACGGCCAAGCAGCACCTGAATCGAATCTCGTCGTCACGATCTTGCGCGACGATCGCGAACCCAAGCAAATTCAACGCAGAGTCGAACTTACCAAACAAATCATCGCACGCGTGAGCACTCCTATACACGAAGTCTGGGCGAGCGGGGATAGCGGACTGTCGCGTATGCTGTCGCTCACCTACATCGGCGATTTTGCTTCCTATTATCTAGCAATTGCCTACGGTGAAGATCCAACGCCAGTGCGCGTTATTGATTGGCTCAAGTCAGAACTGGCAAAAGGCTAACGGCCGCTTTTGACCGTCGTTGTCCCGAGCGTGGACGAGCCCGTCAGCAAATTCAGCTCAAGGTGCGCTGACGTAACGTCGTATCCTTTATACTTGATGTGCACCTGCGTCGGGCAGCTCAGCATCTGGAGCGCATTGTTCCACGATAGATTTTGCGTGTGCACTTCGGAGACATCGCGTGGGCGCACGCTCCACACGTGGACGTTGCCCGAAGCAGTGTAGTTTTCGCTGCGCGCATCGAGTGTGACCGAATCAGCCGTTAGACGGTATGCAGGCTTGCCGTGAAGATAATAAATACCTTCGCGGACGTGATGGTACGTTGTTATCTCACCATCCGTACTAATGTCCGAACTATCGGCAATAAATTTCCAGCCTAGCTGATTACCGCGCTCGCCTTGGCCTTCAATGGCGTTCATCTTTATCGTCGGCTGACCAAGATTGGCAGGCAGATCGGGCGACAAAAGCGCGGTTACGAGCAGGTAGATAACTGTTCCGAAGAACGCTACGCTGACAAGCCAAACCCATAGCGTCGGCCGGCGAGCGAAGAGCTCAGTAATTGCCTTCAAAATGC
>JBPYDX010000264.1:0-6634 GCA_051986115.1 Candidatus Eremiobacteraceae bacterium | reverse complement strand
TCGTCGAGCGCTTGTGTTTGCACGTCGACAACGACATCAACAAGCTGTTGTTGTGTGCGAATCACCAGCTGCACCCCGGTGCACTGGCCACCATCGCGAGTGCTTCGCGCACTGCATCTTCCGGCACTTCGACTCCGCTTTGCACATGACCTAAATGCACTGGCAAGACAAAACGCAGCACCCCGTTGTGGCGTTTCTTATCGGTGCGCATGGCGGCAATCACGCTGTCTTGCGCGAGCTTTGGTGAGCGCACGCCAAGTTTGCAGTTTCGTAGCGCCTGCAAGACTTGTTGATGATCCGCTTTGCTCCAACCGGTACGCTCACGTGCCATTATGCCTGCTGCTCGCATACCGACGGCTACAGCGGCGCCATGGGCGATGCGATAGTGCGACGCATGCTCGAACGCGTGTGCAAAGGTGTGTCCAAGGTTGAGCGCTGCGCGGCCCGCTCGATCATGAAGATCTTTGGCTACGACACAAGCTTTCACCGCAGCCGCTCGTGCGATGAGATCTCCCCATGCTTGCGGCTCGCTGCGCACATCGTGACGGGAAGCTGCGCCGACAAGTTCTGCGTCACCAACAACTCCCGCCTTAATAACCTCAGCCATACCCGCACTTCGATCGCGCAAGCCTAAGGTCGCCAGTGCGCCGAGATCGGCGATGACGGCTCTTGGCTGCCAAAACGACCCAATGAGGTTCTTTCCCTCTGGAAGATCGATTCCAGTCTTACCGCCGATGCTCGCGTCTACCATACCAACGACGCTAGTCGCGACTGCTATCCACGGGATGCCCCGCATGAACGTCGCGGCTGCGAAGCCGGTCGCATCGGTAAGCGTTCCGCCGCCAACAGCCAGCACCATCGTTGACCGATCGGCGCCTGCCGCGAGAAAGAACGAATGCAGAACATGAACAGTTTTCCAGCGTTTGTGGCGCTCGCCGGCTTGAATATCGCTTGTCGCTAAGACCTGACAGCCGCTTCTCTCAAGCGCCTGCGCAATGGCGGCAGCTCTGGGCGCGAGATTGCGGTCTGCGACGATGACGGCTCGAGTAAACAGGTTTTCGGCGAGAAACACGGCTTCTGCGGCGCTGTCCTCCGCCACGATAATCGGGTAGGGCAATCCATCAACAATTCGTCTCATTGCGACGACACGCGGGGAGCTTGTTGTTCCCGATACCAACGCGCGATGACGCGAGCTGCCTCGAGCGCGGTGCGATGATCGACCCGGATCGTAAAATCGCAGTCAGCGTATGCACCTTCACGAGCCACAAGCAGAGCGCGAACCCGCGCGAGGTCAGGCTGCTCTCCGAGCAGTGGGCGGTGACGGCGGTGGGAAACGCGTCGCCAGGCGGTGAGTGGTGAAATGGCTAGGTGAACGATAACTCCGTTTCGTCGAAGCGCCTCGCGATTTTTGGGGTTCACCACAGCGCCGCCTCCGACCGCGACAACGAGTGGTCCTCGCGACACGCATTGCTCGATGGTTTCTGATTCGATACGGCGGAACGCGTTCTCACCTAAATCAGCGAAAATTTTTGCTATCGGCCCCTGTCGGCGCTCGATTTCGAGATCAGTATCGACGAAGTCGATGTGCAACAGTCTGGCTAAACGTCTGCCGGTAGTTGTCTTGCCGGCACCCATGAAACCAGTGAGCGCAACGTTCATAGCCTTTTGTTCGGCTCATGACCGTCCCGTCATCTTTAGCGGTAGGTACGCGCTACGTTTAGAGTGGTTTTTGAATGGCTATGGATGTTTCCCAACCGTCGAAAGCGGCGACGATGAGGTAATCCCCAGGTGGCAGATCTCCGGCGTTGAGCGCATTAAGGTCGAAGCTGGCGGTATAGATCTTGGTCTGCCCGGGCTCCAGAACGAGCGTGCTCGGCCGTGGCGATATATTATGGAAGTAACTCGATCGCCAGACCTCTAGGGGCAAGGCAAAAAGGTTGTCAACATACTTAAAAACGCGGCGAACGATGAATTCCGACTGGTTGCCTGTGCGAAAGTGCATGATGATCGGGAGCGCCGAATCGTTCGTCACCGCCAAGTGCATTTCAACCGTGCCAATTTCCGGTATTGCCTCTACCGGGCGTCGCGTTTGGGGATTGATCAGCTCAAAATCATAGGTCATGCCACTGGGCAGTGCCGGCTGCTTGTGATGGATGAGTTTGGCAAACCAATTAGGCATAATTGGCTCGCCGACGGTGTATCGCGTGATACCGGCCATCACGAGCAAAAGCAAGGACGCCAGCAAGACCATTGTGAGGGCTAGCTGCAATGGGCCAGACTTGCGGCGATACTGCCCGCTAGACGTACCGTGATTGATTGCGCGACGTTTCACTGGTATTGCAGTACTTGCCGACGACGACCACGAGCTCAACTACCAAATGCTCCACATTCAACAACGCAAACACCGAGGTCGTGCGAACGCCTCTTTCCTTTATCATCGGCTCGCCAGGTCGTTCCCTTAAGCAGGACAGACTGGACTTATCCGTGCTCTGCCGAGCGTGTGGGCAGCCGTTTCACCTTCGGACGCTCAACAGCACCCATGCGCACCTTCACAGCTTTGATGCGGTCAGCGACGTCCCTGAACGTGCAGTCGCTAGCGTAAAGCTCTTCAAAGGATGATAGCGCCAGTGCGAGCGACTCGGTGGTATCCTTAGCCTCGTAAAGCTCACCCAAGTTGTACAGCGCTTCGTGGTATTGCGACTCGGGGTAGCCGGGAGTCTCGATCGCCTTGGTAAATCGCTTGGCGGCTGCGGTGTCGAGGCCTTGACGTCGCAAGCACAAGCCGATGGCGTTGTGACACAGCACGACGTAGTCGTGCTCGCGCTGAATCGACTGTAGGATGACAAGCGCTTCGTCAACACGGCCCAGTTCGCGATAGCCGATGCCGAGACGATATTTCGCGGCAGAATCACCGCTTTCGGCATCTTTTTCGAGCCGCTCGGCAAACTGCTCGATGAAGTCCGCATTGGCCTCGTCGAAGCGCGCAAGCGCGATCAGCAATTCCACTGCTTCAACGACATGGCCGCGTGCTGCTTTTACGAGCGCAAGACGATACCGCGTGGCCGCATGATCTGGCCGCAACTCTGAAGACACTTGTAACAGCTGTTCGGCGGTTTCGTAGTCTGCGAAGTGATCCATCAGTAAGCAGGCGAGCTGATATGCAGCTCCGGCGTGATGCGGATTTTCTTCCAACGCTCTGCGGTAGGCCTCGGCAGCGCGTTCGTAGTCCCCCTTGCTCGTCAGCAGATCGCCGCGCGCGACGTTATCCACGCTTCGCTGCACGTCGGCCGCGCGTGAAGCGAGACTAGCAATGCGATCGCGCACCATTTCATCATCTCGCGCAATGGCGCCGGCTTCTTTGAGAAGTTGGTCGGCATCCGCACCACGAGACCAGCCGATGAGCTTCTCGGCCGCCTCGAGCAGCTGCTCGGCCGCGCCTGACGTATCACCAGTCTCACGCAGTAAACCAGCCAACTCTCTGCGATAGGGCACTGGATCTTCAGCGACTTCTGCCAAATGACGGCAGATGCGTTCAACATCGGAGGCCGCTCGCGTATCGTGATAGCAGCGCAGCGCCTGATCGAGGGCGCTTTGCGCTTCCGCTGGCCGTCCGGCGCGGTCAAATGCGCGCGCGGCAAGTTCGTAGGCCGAGCCCTCCCCAGGGTGGACCGCCAGAAGTTTCGGCGCAAGCTCTACGGCGTGCGCGACGTCATCGCTGCCCAAGTAGCCCACCATGGCTTGGGTGTACGCAAGCGCAGCCGCAGTTTCGTTCCCTAATTGCTCGTGGAGTTGACCGAGCTCTTGGCGAAACGTCGGATCTTCTGGGAAGCGCGCGACGAGATCGGCATACGTTTCGATCGCTTTGGCTGGATCGGCGGCTGCGGCGAAATGTGCGTCGTCGCGCTGCAGTGCTGCCGCGGTGCTGCGCTCAGCGAAAGCCAAGAACAGATCACCCATGCGTGCGTGAGCGAGCGGTGCTTTTGTGGGATCCGCTAGCGCCAGCGTCTTGTACGCTTCCCGTGCAGCCGCGATATCGCCAAGGTCTCTACACAGGTCACCACACACAAGGAGATATGCCGCCGGCGCGGCATCAAGGTTTGCGCGTTTGCGCGCCTCCCGCAATGCCTGTGGAGCTCTTCCTTCATGAATGAGGGTTGCCAGCTCAGTAGCATTGTCGATTGAGAGGTCGCCCTCTGCGGCGAGTGTTTCGATAGTTCGTAAACTTTCAACACAGGATTCGGCGGGCACGATAGCCGCGATCGCCTCTGCCCCGAGCCCAGGCTCGTTCTGATGCGTCAGGGGCCGGACTTGCGCCGCAGTTTGCGTTTGCTCGAGGGTGTGCCGTGCGGCTTCAAGTTCAGTGCGCACCTGCACCAGACTTCGTTCGGTTTCAACCTTCTTTGCCTCAAGCTCCAAGACGGCGCTGCGTTGGTCGTTAACCTTGGCCGACAACTCTGCAAGGGCAGCGCTTTCTGCCGCAGTGGCTTTTGCGCGTGCGTCGGCGTCATGCAGTGTCGATTCCAAAGTTGCAATGCGCGCTGTTAAAGCTTCAGCATCTGCTTCTCGCTTCGTGCGCAATGCCTCAGCTTGTTCGGCACCAGCCTCAGCTTCGGCCCGGCGTTGCTCGGCAGCCGCATTGAGCGACTTTACTTTGGCAAATGCATCTTCGAGCTCGCGTTTGCGCGTATCCAGCCCCTTGAGCTCCACCTCGGCCTTGACTCGCTTTTTCTCAACTTGCTCGATGAGGGTTTCTACTTCCGCGCGCCGCTTGTCAGCCGCAGCCGCAAGCGGTTTGCCCTTGCTGATCGAGTCCTCGAGAATCCGTTTCTTGCTTTCTGCCGCCTCGATGGCAGATTCTAGCTCGCTCAGCCTGGCGGAAAGATCGTTTACGTTTGCTTGCGCTGCGCGGGTTTGGTCTGCAATGTCTTTGAGGTCACCCGTCGCAGTCTCGGCTTTGGCCTTAGTGGTCGCAATGCGGGCTTCCAAAGACTGCAAGGTGGACTGTGCTGCTGCCGCTTTGGCTTCGGCTTCTTTGCGACGGCTATCCGCTGCCGCCGTTTCCGAGCGTATTTGTTCGGCCTTCTCGCCTAACTGCGCAACCGAAAGCTCCGCTCGCTCGCGCGCCGCGTCTTTTTCACGACTCGCGCTCTCGACCTCACTTTGAATCTTGTCAAGCTCTGCTTGAGCGCGCTGACGGCGCGCTGCAATTTCGAGCATGGCCGCGTCGTGCGCTGTCTGTGCTTTTGCTAAATTCCCCTGCACTTGCGCGGCTTGTTGCTGCGCCTCTTTGAGATGCTTTTCTTCTTCGACAACCTGTGTGCGCAGAGATTTTGCCTTGCGGTCAAGTTCGGTCGCAGTCGCGCTTGCAGCGCTTTGCGCCTGTTCGCTCTTTGCTTCGGCGTCGCCAACTTCGGTTTGCAGTTGCGAAAGGCGCTCATCTAACTCAGTGGTCGCCTTGAGCATTGCATCGCGAGTTGCAGCCGCCTCTTGGGCCGCAACGCGTGCTTCATCAGCTTCAGCGCGCAAGCGCTCGAGCTCTTGTTCAACCGCCTCGCGCTGTGCTGCCGCGGAAGCTTGCACCTCGGCTAACGCCTGCTTTTCGAGTTCACTCTTTTTGGCGGCCGACGCGGCGGCTGCACTCTCGCGTTCGCGTTTAACCGCTTCCAGCGCCGCGCGTAGTTCCGCGAGCTCCGCAGAGAGCTGCTCGCGCTGCGCGGCAAAGCGCGCTAGCTCTGCTTGCACTGCTGCCGTGTCAGGCAGAGGCGCCGAAGCAACGACGGGGGCTTGCGCTTGGACCGACGCTGGCGGCGGGGGCGGTGGCGCAACCGTCCTTGGCGCAGCAGCCTGCGCCTCGGGCTCTACTCGAGCATCAGGCGTGGAAGGCGCTTCTGCCTCTTCCTCTTCTCCCGTGTCGTCGAGGTCGGCCAAAATGCTGCGCGCGCGCGCATTGTTTGCGTCGATTGCCAGTACCATGTTGGCGATCTGGCGTGTCGTTCCCAACTGTTGCGCATCGCGCGTGATCTGCGCAGCTTGCATGTAGTAGCCAATCGCCTCTGGCACCATTCCTTTGATTTGGTGAAGCTGACCCATGTGCACGATGGCTTGGATGTGGTCCTTATCGCGATCGAGGACTTTTTTGAAAGCTAAGATTGCTTGGTCGTACTGACCGTTGGCTTGATAGATACACCCTGCTTCAAACAGCGCGGGCGTATGCTTTAGATTTGACTTACGCAAAACGTCGATAAATTTTGCGAGGCCGTCTTGCGTGCGGCCTTCAACGACGTCTGCCTGACCTAAGTGAAAGATAACATCAAGATTTTGCGGGTCGAGATTGTGGGCGCTTGCAAACGCCTGACGCGCCTTGACCATATCGCCCTGGTCATAGAGCAAGCTGAGCCCCGCGTTGAGGTAACACAGCGCAGCATCGGCGGCAGCGCCCGCGGTGCCAAGCATTTTGGCAGCTTCGAGGCGCAGTTCGGCGGGACAATCGGCATTACTCGCGAGATCTTTGAGTAGAGCGATCGCAGCTGGCGCATTGTTGCGAATGAGATGCTGGCGCGCTTGCGCGAGCGTCGCACTTGCGCGCTGGTTTGGTTTTCCTTCGCCCGATTGCGCCGTCGCCATTATTATGTTT
>JBPYDX010000263.1:0-7789 GCA_051986115.1 Candidatus Eremiobacteraceae bacterium | reverse complement strand
TGCTAAAGCGCAGTCGCATAGCATCGAGCAGGTGACGCAAAGCATCACCGGCGTCAACGCCGCAATGCGCGATACCGTTGCGGCAACTAGCCAAACGCAAGAGGCCACGCAGCGGCTCAACGATCTCGCGCTTGGCCTCAAGCACATGGTGGCAGCGTACCGGATTTAAAGAAAGTTGGCGATGGAAGCATCTCCGGCCGAGCTCGCCGAGCTTAAGAGCGTTTTCAAAGCCGAATGCGACGAGCACCTCACGGCGCTCGATAGCCAATTCCTTAAGCTTGAGCAAGCACCTGACAACGCACTCGTGCTGCAAGAAGCTTTCCGCCGCGTGCACAGCATAAAAGGCGCCGCGCGCATGGTTGGCTACGCGGGTCTTGAGTCAATCGCCCATGCCATGGAAACGATGCTCGCCGGCTCCCGCGATGGGCGGCAAAAACTCAACCAGCCATTGATGGCGGCCCTGTTTGAGGGCGCGGACGCAATGGGCGACCTGGTGCGAACCGACGCAGGGCGCAGCGAAACCGAACAGCGCGTGCGTAATGCTCTTGAGAGAATTCTTCTTCTCAGCGGCGACGCGCAAGATACAATCATCCTTCCGCAGCGCCTCGCCCCCGCTGCGACTGCCGAACCTGTGGCCAGTTCCGACGTGGTGCGCGTCAGCGCTCATAAGGTTGACAGTCTGCTGGCGGTGCCCGGTGAGCTCATGCGCGAGCTTTCAAATGAGGAGCGCGAACTCATTGAACTGGGTGAGTTGCTTGAGGATCTGTTTGAGGCAGCTAATACCGTTCGCTCGCATTCCGATCAGTCGCGCAAGCAAGCAGCTGTCGATCGCATGGTCACACTCATGAGTAAACGCCGTGAATCCGTTCATGCGCTCATGGCACAAATGTCCGAGCGCACGCTGCGCAGCGCGCGTTCGCTCGAACAACTTCGCTATGGCCTAGCTGGTTTAGGCATGCTCCCGGTGCAGACAATTCTCACCGGCATGCCACGCCTGGTTCGTGATACGGCTTTGGAGCAAGGCAAGCGCGTCGAATTAGTCGTTTCGGGCGCGGACGTTGAGATCGGCAAGAGCGTTTTAGACCGGTTGATGGAGCCGCTCATTCAGCTCGTCAAGAACGCCATCGCGCATGGCATCGAGACACCCGAGCGGCGCATGGCACGCGGTAAGAGCCCGGTCGGCACAGTCAGGATCTCGGTCACCACGGGAACTGCCAGCGCGAGCATCGCGGTTCAAGACGATGGTGAGGGCCTCGACCTCGCGCGCATTCGAGAAACGATCATTAGCGAAGGCTTGTCAAGCGAAAGCGAAGTCGCCACAATGCCGGAGAGCAAGCTTATTTCGTACCTCTTTAGGCCCGGCTTCTCGACGACCGAACGGGCTGACTCTATCGCCGGACGTGGCGTTGGCTTGGATATTGTCGCCGAACGCATTACACAATTGCGCGGCACCTATCGGGTCGAAAGTCACCCAGGCAGCGGGTTAGGATTCTTTTTAACGGTCCCGGTCAACTTACTGTGGTCGTCAGTGTTGGACGTTCGAGCGGGCTCGTACGAAGCGTGCGTTCGCCTCAGTGACATTCGTGAAGCCATGGTGTTGCGCGCGAGTGACGTGATCCACATCGACCATCATCTGTGCGCAAGCGTGCGCGGCGAAGCGATTCCGCTGTTGCCGCTTTCGTTCATTGGAGGCGGCGACGCTGAAATAACGTTCGGACTCGACGGCGAGATCGTCGTGTTGATCTTGGAGTACGCGGATCGCAGGGCAGCCTTCGTTATCGACGAGCTCAACGGCGTGTCGGAAGTTATCATTAAAACTCTGCCTAAACCGCTGGGCCAGCTTCCCGGTATCGCTGGGTACTCCGTGTTGACTAGCGGCAATCCTGTATGCGTGCTCGACGGTGAGTACTTAATTGAAGCCGCGCATCAATACAATACGGTGGGCCGAGTACGCCATGTGCAGCCCTCCGCCAAACGGTCGCTGCTCATTGTCGAAGACTCCATGACCACGAGAACGCTGTTGCGCAACATTATGATCGGCGCAGGATACGACGTTGAGACGGCGGTTGATGGCGCAGAGGGTTGGAGCAAAGTGCAGCAACGCCGCTACGATTGCATTGTCAGCGACATTGAAATGCCGAACATGAACGGCTGGGATTTTTGCATGCGCGTGAAGCGCGAAGGTCGACTGGCCGACATGCCCTTTATCCTTATTACATCGCTTTCCAAGGATGAGGAGCGACGTCGAGGATTGGAGCTCGGTGCCGATGCCTACCTGGTCAAGGGGCTATTTAACGAGCAGGAGCTGCTCGATACCGTCGAGAGGCTCGTCGCTTGAGTAAGACTCGCTGGGCCCGCGTGTTGATCGTTGAAGATTCGCCGACGGCGGCGCGGCTGTTGGTCGACGGCATTAGCCGCGATCAGCGTCTGGCCGTTGCAGGCGTGGCATTGACTGCGCGAGAGGCGGTCTCGCTCGCCGAGAAGTTGCGACCCGATGTCATTACCGTCGACCTGATGCTTCCTGACCAGACGGGACTCGACGTAATTTTACGCGTCCTGCGTAAGGCGTATGTGCCGATCATCGTCGTGAGTTCGCTCACTGGCAACGGCAATTCAAGCCCCGCGTTCCGGGCGTTGCTCGCTGGCGCCGCAGATATCGTGCCCAAGCCTTCCGGTGACATGACGTCACTGCGCAGTTTTTTTGATGATCTCAACGAGCGCATCGCCTCACTGGCAATGGCGCAAGCCGTTCCTACGCACCAGCCAAGCGTACCTCGTCCGCGTATCAAAGCTCACTCGAACGGCACAAGTGTGGATTGCGTCGTCGTAGGCGCGTCCACTGGTGGTCCAACTGCGCTGGTCGAATTCCTCAGTGGGGTTGGAGCCGATTTTCCCGCTCCGGTTCTCATCGTGCAACATATTGCTGCCCCGTTCATGGAAGGTTTGGTGAAGTGGTTGAACCAGGAAACACCGGTGGCTGTAAAGCTTGCAACTGATGGCGAGCTACTCGAGCCAAGGCAGGCCTACATCGCGCCGGCTGCAGCTGACTTGCTGGTTAAAAGCGGCGGAAAGTTATCGGTAAAGAGTGCTCAGCCGGGTCGCACGCACATCGCGCCTTCTGCTGACGCGCTCTTCGAGTCGGCAGCCGAAATCTATAAGTCGCGCTGCGCCGCAGTACTTCTTTCGGGAATGGGGAAGGATGGTGCCGCCGGTCTTCTCAAAGTTCGCGCCAAAGGCGGAAAGACGTTTGCACAAGACGAGGCTAGCTGTACTATTTTTGGTATGCCGGATGCCGCCAGGCGAATGGGTGCCGTCGAAGCATTTGCCGAGCCGAGAAGCATCGCGGAGACTCTCCGAAAGCTCGTGGAGAAACCGGAAAGGAAAGTTGATTGAGTAAGACGGTTCTGCTCGTTGACGACAGCGTCACCCAGTCTTTCCACTTAAAGCTGGCGCTGGTTCGTGCTGGTTTCAAAGTACTGACCGCCGTCGATGGCCGAAGTGCGCTGAAAGCTTTGGACACCGATAAGGTCGACGTGGTTCTCGCCGATGTAATCATGCCAATGATGGACGGGTACGAGCTGTGTCGCCAAATCAAAGACAATGCTAAGCACGGGAAACTGCCGGTTATTCTCATGAGCGCGCTCGGCGAAACGCACGATCAGTATTGGCGCCAACACGCGGGCGCGGATCTTTACGTTGCCAAAACGGCTGACGCGGGCAAGCTCATTAAAGCGATCGAAGACTTGCTCGCGGGCAAACCCGTCGAAAGCGCCGAGTAACTTTTCCCCGTCGCCGATTCTACGCGTCCTAGAGGGTTAGCGAGCTTTCGCAGCCTAACACCGAAGCACGCCCTGCGCCAAGAGCGCTAACTCCATTCGGAATTAGGAAGGCTCGGTGTATCGTGGCCAATATTCCGTCTGCGATCATGTACGTGCTCGGTTATGTTGCCGGGCTGACTGCATTTGCGTACGTCGCTCGGCGTCGCGGACTGGCGACCGAGGGCATCTGGGCGCTCATGGTAGCAGGCCTCGTTGGTGGCCTTGCGGGCGCAAATCTCGTTCAGTTGCTCGCCACAGCTACGGTTGGAAAAACTATTCTTGGTGCTGTCGCTTGCGGTTATCTCGCCGTGATTTACACAAAACAGCGCCTCGGCATCACGCGACCCACCGGAGATCTGTTTGCTTTTGGGATTTCTGCCGGCGAAGCGATCGGCCGTTTCGGATGTTTTTTTGGCGGCTGCTGCTATGGAAAGGTAACGTCCGTACCTTGGGCGATCTGGGAACATGGCGCATATCGGCATCCTACGCAGATTTATCTGTCGCTAGCGGCCGCCATCACGTTGGGGGCGCTCGCACTCTTCCAGCGAGTGCGTCCACCTGAGAATGCAACGTTTTATTTGCAAGGCTTCATGTTCTGCGCGCTGCGTTTTGGAATTGAGTTCTTTCGAGAGGGGGCGACTGTTTTTGGGAGCTTGACCGAGGCACAATGGGCCTGCATCGTCGGTGTCCTCTTCTTTGGTTATAAGCTTACGAACGCTATGCGTAGCGCTACGCCAGTAATGCTTGCGCCGAGTCTCGACGCGGCCCACGCCTAAGCAGCTCTGACATGGCCATCTGTCCGAACTGCGGTAAGCTTACGGAGGGCGTCACCTGTACTAATTGCGGCGCTACTCAAAACGACGCGACGGGCAATCCCCAAAGCTCGAAACCAGGATGGGCTTGGGGGCCCTCATCTCAAGGACTGGGTTGTTTTGCTGGTGGCGTTCTTTTCTTTTTAAGTGGTTTACTCGTCCCCCTAGCAGCCTTTTACGTTTTCAACGTAAAGACGCCAGGCGTGCTCTTCATTATGTACGCGATCGTTATGGGTGCCCTGGCCGTCGTCGCGATACCCGTTGTCTTGCCTGCTGGACGTCGCTTTTCACCATTTCTGCGTTGGATGCTCGGCACTAATCTAGCGCTGATCATATTCTTTTTGGGCGCTGCAGCCGTATGTGGTGGAATGTTGGGCGGCCTGTAAAAACTTAGCGCTTGAAGAACATGAGGTATGTTTGGAAAGTGCACATAGCGGCGAGCGCAATGACAACCCATGGTGGTTTCACAAAACAGCGCCATTCTCGCACGCCGTAGATCGCGGCCACGATATACAAAATGACAGCGATGCCCGACGTCGCGATGGGCGTGAATTTTTGAAAAATAAACGCGAGTAATGCAGCTTTGCAGAACGTAAAGGCATAACCCTCAAGCTCGGCTCCTCGCGCTTGACGGGGTGTCAGCGCGGTCGCTGTTGGTTCGCTCATGATCGTCCTCTTCTAATGCGGGGCGATTTCAGCACGCGGCACGGCGCCTTCCATAGCTTTAGCGCGCAACCTCGGAAAAAGACGCGCAGCACAAAAAGGCATGCGCACTGGATCGTTGCCGGCGCTTGCGACGTGGACGCAGCACTGCTCCAACCGCTCCGTGATGAGCGTGTCGGCGTCCATAAAGTGTTTTACCGTTATGCGCTTGACTGAACTCCCGATAAATTGCGCGGCGGCATTCTTGTTGAAGGCCATCGCCTCGAGTTCGCCGATGCCCCCGAAATCGCACCACGTACATAGCTCGGCGAAGTGCCCGACGAGCTCTGGACGCGAAAGGGTCATGGATTCAGACATGACGCCGGTCAGCGCAGCTTTGAGCTTGGACATCGTCTCGGGGAATGCAATGGTGTTCCCGACCAATCCGAGATTGCGACGCAGTGTCTCGCTGCCAATAATACTTGCTAAGCTTCGATAGCTGCCATCCTTACCTTTGAGAAAATAGCCGATCGAGCAGCAATCCGGATGGCTGCAAGGAAGCGCGATGAGATCACGGGCTTTGATGGCACCATCAGTCTGGGCCTCTATCCGCCGCAGCACGCCGGTCGTGGTAACGCGATCCATGGGATCGATGGCCGGCGCGCGCCCCGAGCTAAAAATCGGCTGAAACGCCACGCCTCCGACGTAAGGAGTATGCAGAGCGGTTGTCAGCACCTCACCGATTTGGTCAGCATTCTCTTTCGTTACGACCATAACAAGGGTAGTAAAAATTTTTGCTTGCGAAAGCCGCGCGAGGACGCGGCTTTTTATTTCCCGCAGGTCTTGACCCCGTAAGTGGCGGTGCGTGCTTTCGCGCTGTCCATCGTACTGAAGATACACTTCGACGCGGTCGTTGAGCGCGACAATAAAAGACAGGAACGCATCATCCTTGGCGAGCCGAATGCCGTTGGTGTTTAGGAGGATCCGCGTGACCGGCAAACTCGCCAGCCGTTCAATCATCTCAAGAATCCGAGGATGAACTGTTGGCTCACCACCGCTCACCATAACCACGTCAAGCTGCCCGTTTTCCCGTTGGATCGCCATGTCGACGGCGCGCAAGACGTTGTCGAGCGGGAGGTACTGTGTTGCCTGTGGGCTTGATTCGGTGAAACACGCAGGACAGCTTAAGTTGCACTGATTCGTCACGTCAAGCAAAAAGATGCAAGAGTGCTGGAGATGATTTGATCCCAAACCATACTCGTAGCCCATTGGCACGGGGTACAGCTCTTGCGTATCGGGGTTGATGATTTTCGTGGGTACGCGCCATTGCTGCAAGTACTGCCACAGCTCGGCATCTTCTTCGTAGAGCGACCATTGCTCGCCGTGACCGCGCCTGCAAAACCGGCGCAGCAGCACCGCGCCGTCACGGGTGACGAGGTGGCCGTCTACGATATCCTGCGCATATTGCGGATCGAAATTTGGGTTGTCGGCGAAACATCTCGGACATACCGCTCGGACGCTTTTGAGAATTGTATAGTCGTTTGTGGCAAGGCCGCGCATCACGGTTGATGCCCTCGCCGGATTCTACGTATCGTCATCGAGGGAGTGCTTAATGGACATTCCCCAGTGCAGCTTGTTTTCGAGAGTTTGGAAGAAATAATGGTCGCTCAAACGGATGAACTCAATTGGCCTCGGTGCTTTGACCACTTCGATAGTTGCACCCGGTGAAAGTTCGACTTCCGGATGCCCGTCAACAAAGAGTTGCGTACCATGACTTTCGGCGCTGTCGGGCAGTACGATACGAATTGTTTCCTTCGCGCTCACCACGAGGGGCCGAGAGAAAAGTGTGTGAGGGCAGATTGGTGCAATACCAACTGCATCCAGCGTCGGCGACATGATGGGACCGCCAGCAGAGAGGAAATATGCCGTCGAACCTGTCGGGCTTGCGACAACAATGCCGTCAGCAGGGATTGTTGCGATGTGCTCGTCTCCCAGGTAGATCCCAAAGTTCACGATGTGACCGTGATGTCTGCGATCAACGTGCACATCATTGACGGCATAAAAAGCGCGAGGCGTTCCTCGGATGCGAGCCTCAAGCGCGAGATGCGGCTCGGTCTTCACGCCGCCTTTTAAAATGCGCTTAATCGCCGCTTCGTATCCATCGCGCGGCACTTCTGTCAAGAATCCGACCCGGCCAAAACCAACGCCAATCAAAGGGATGCCAAGCGGTCCGGCCAGATGCGCCGCATGCAGCAGCGTCCCATCGCCTCCCAGCGACACGAGAACGTCAGCAAGCGCCGGAAACTCGTGTGACACGCGGGCGCCGTTGAGGCCCAAAGCTTTTGCCTGAGCCTCGACAATCTGTAACGCGACCCCGCGTTGTTCCGCCATTTCAGCTACAGTTTTTGCTGCGCTGACAGCGGCCTTGCGACGCACATCGACGAAGAGCGCCAAGTTTGACACTTTTTGGATGGTCATTGGCTCAGCGTTTCGTGGGCACGCTGAACGACCCCCGCC
>JBPYDX010000262.1:0-3208 GCA_051986115.1 Candidatus Eremiobacteraceae bacterium | reverse complement strand
AATGTGATCGCCGTGCACCCACTCGACAAAACGGAATGGCCCGTCGCTGACTGACGGATTGGTATTGAAAGCAAGCTGATTGACGTTTGAATAACGAGCGAGAACGTGTGCAGGGACGAGCGTGTATGGCTGATCGCTTTCCGCAAAAAATGTATTGACAAACGGTGCAAATGGCTGCTTGAGGTGAACGACAACCGTGTGTGCATCAGGCGTGTCAACAGCTGCTATGTCGTCGTAACCATGGCGCGAAACAACGTCGTTGGCTGGATTCATAAGTGCCTGCCACGACCAACGGACGTCTTGACTTGTCACTGGTTGTTCGTCCGTCCAACGGGCGTTAGGGCGCAAGTGATAGGTAATGGTTAGGCCGTGATTGCTGATGCCGCCATTCGTAAGTGACGGTACCGCGGTTGCCAGCATTGGAGTAGGATTGCCCTTAGGGTCCGCGGAGATCAGCGGCTCGAAGAGCAGTCGCGTGACAAACCCATCGACTGTGCTCGAAGCTAACAGCGGATTCAGTGTCTTGGCGTCTTGGCTGATCGCGACTCGTAAGACACCCGGCTGCGTCCATGCGTGCCGACCGGTGCCCAGCCCAGTTTGTTCGCTTACTTTTGAACAGCCAGTGGCAATAACGATTGTGCAAAGCAGTACCGCGAGCTTACGCGCCACATGCATGCGGGGTGAGCATGTTTCTCTTGAGTGCGCGGCGTAGGCTCGTGCAAGCTGGGAGGCTTTGCCAACATGACGTCTGACGATCAATTTCTGCGAGACTTAGAGAGTTGCACGCTTGCAAATAAGAAGTTTCGCCACAGCGACCACGTGCGAGCGGCTTGGCTTTACACCAACCGTTTTGGTCTTGAGGCAGCCCAACAACGTATGGAGATGACGATTAAGCGTTTTGCCTTGCATCACGATCACGGCGCAAAATTCCACAAGACACTGACAGCTGCCTGGGTATGCCTGGTCGGCTATCACACACTGTGCCATCCAGTTGAGAGCTTCGAACGGTTCATCAGTCTTAATGGCGCGTTGCTCGATCGGGATCTGCCACTGCGTTTTTATTCGCGCGAGCGATTATTTTCACAAGAAGCAAGAGCGTCGTGGGTTGAGCCGGACAAAAGAGCTCTCCCTGTCTTCCACAGCAATGGCTAAGGGGAACGCAAAGCCCGCTTCTCGTGGAAGACTCGTGCTTTGCCCCACGCCACTTGGCAACTTAGAAGATATCACGCTTCGGGTACTGCATGCGCTGCGAGAGGCGGACGTGATCTTCGCTGAAGATACACGCGTCACAAAAAACCTGTTGCGCCATTTTGAAATAGCCACGCCGTTGCGGTCATTTCACGAACGCACGGAGAACGCGCGTCTGCGAGAACTACACGATTTGTTAGGTTCGGGCAAGACAGTGGCTATGGTTACCGACGCCGGCATGCCCGGCATCTCCGATCCTGGGAGCGCGCTTATCCGCTCGGCCCGAGAATCTGGTGCGACGGTTGAAGTTTTGCCCGGCCCAAGCGCCGTTCCGTCTGCCGTCGTTCTGTCTGGCTTTGATGTCAGCATATTTCGATTTGACGGTTTTCTTCCACGCAAACCGTCTGCTCGGCGCGAGTACTTAGGCACGCTTGAAAACGAACAGGCACCGGTCGTTCTGTTTGAAGCTCCGACAAGGGTCGATGCGCTGCTGCGCGACATCGCAACGGTCCTGCCGTCGCGACGCGTCTTCGTCCTACGCGAGTATACCAAGCAGTTTGAACAACACGTGCTTGGCACAGCTGATGAAGTGCGCATCGCTCTGGGCGCACCGCCGCGCGGCGAATTCACGCTCGTTCTTGAAGGCGCACAGGCGCAGGCCACTCGACCGGCGACAAACGGCGACGCACGCAAGGCCATTGGTTTTCTGCGGCGCCAAGGTTTGAGCGCCAAAGATTCGGCAGAAGCAGTCCGACTGGCAACGGGTCTATCGCGCAACGAGCTGTATCGTCTGGCGTTACAAGAGGGCGAACGGCACGGCTAAGCGTTCGGCAGGCTTCTTTCACGAGCGTCTGAAAAAAGAGCAGCCATATGGGTAAAGACACATTTTACATTACAACACCGCTGTACTATACAAACAGCACGCCCCACATCGGTCATGCTTATAGTACGATCGCTGCTGACATCGTAGCGCGGTTTCATCGTGTGACGGGCACCGGCCGCGCGCATTTTCTTACCGGCACGGATGAACATGGGCCCAAAGTTGCCGACGCGGCGGCAGCCGCCGGCAAAGCGCCTCAGCAATTCGTTGATGAAGTCGTGGAGCGGTGGAAAAGCGAGTGGCGCGACCTTAATATTTCCTACGACCAGTTCATTCGTACGACCGATCCTGATCATGAAGCCGCGGTTCAGCAGATTTTTCTCAAGTTGCGCGAGCAAGGCGATATAGTCCCGGGAAAATACGAAGGCTGGTATTGCCGCAACGACGAGACGTTTTGGCCAGAATCAAAACTCATCAACGGACGCTGCCCAAACCCCGAATGTGGACGAGAAGTTGAATGGGTGTCCGAAGATGCGTGGTTCTTCAAGCTTTCCAACTACCGCGACATCCTCGTCGATCACTACAACGCTTTTCCGGATTGGGTGCGCCCTGAGAGCGCCTATAATGAAATGGCTTCATTGTTGCGCGGAGGCCTCGAAGATCTGTGCATTTCGCGCGCATCGGTAACGTGGGGAATTGCTATTCCGGGCGAGTCCAAAACGATTTACGTTTGGTTCGATGCCATTTGCAACTACATTACGGCAGCCGGCTACCCGCACGACCTCAAGCGCTTTGAACGCCTTTGGCCCGCCGACGTGCAGCTTATCGGCAAAGAGATCTTGCGCTTTCACACGATCATTTGGCCGGCTATCTTGATCGCACTCGACTTGCCGCTACCCAAGCTTGTCTTCGCCAACGGTTGGATCACAATGGAAGGCCAAAAGATGAGCAAAAGCGTGGGCAACGTTATTCGCCCTGGCGAGCTAATCGAGCGCATTTCCGTTGACGGCGTGCGCTATGTGCTTTTTGCCCAAGCTCCGTTCGGCGTCGATTTTAGCTTTACCGAGGAATCAGTAATGCGGCGTTACAATGCCGAGCTTGCAAACGATCTCGGTAACCTTGTCCAGCGCGTGCTCTCGATGCTGGCGCGCTATCGCAACGGTAAAGTGCCCGCTGTGACCTCAGGTGACGAACTCAACG